>JBMZCU010000191.1:0-6638 GCA_049613705.1 Pseudomonadales bacterium
TCTCAGCGGATGACCCTAAGTGCGAGCCGCGCAGCACTTGGCGCAGTCACGCTAATTTACTCTTTACCAACTGGCTCAATTACTACGTCTATCAGATCACACCGTTTGATCTTGAAGCCGAAGGGGCTGAGGACGCGGATCGTGGATAAAATAGCGCTTGTAACAGGGGGCGGGCGCGGTATTGGTCGTGCGACAGTGTTGGCGCTGGCAGCGCGTGGCTATAAAGTGTGCATAAATTATCGCAGCGATAAGGTTGCAGCTGCTGCGTTAGTGACTCAGTTGCGCGAGCGTGGCACCGACTGTTTTAGCTTTTGTGCAGATATCGCCGATGAAGAGCAGGTCAAAGCGCTGTTTAATGCAGTTGATGAGCGGCTTGGCCCGATAACTGCGCTAGTTAACAACGCGGCACTGATGCTGCCACAGCAAAGTATTGAAGCCCTCGATGGCCAGCGTCTGACACAGATGTTTGCTACTAATATTACCGGTTACTTTTTGTGTGCGCGCGAAGCTGTACTGCGCATGGCACACAAGCATGGCGGTGCAGGAGGGGGAATTGTCAATGTCTCCTCTATGGCTGCGAAGACAGGGTCGCCGCACGAATATATGGATTACGCCGCCAGTAAAGGGGCCATTGATACCATGACGCGCGGGCTGGCGATGGAGATGGCGCAGCAGGGCGTGCGCGTCAATGCGGTGCGACCTGGACTTATTTATACCCAGATGCACGCCGACGGTGGAGAGCCGGCACGGGTGGATAGACTAAAAGCGCGTATCCCCATGGGCCGCGGCGGAGAGCCAGAGGAAATTGCCGAAGCTATTTGCTGGTTACTCAGTGACGCGGCTTCATTCACGACAGGTCAATTACTCGATGTATCAGGTGGCCTGTAGCACTATCTCAATATTCTTTGCGCCAGCGCAACGCGGCTAATTTTGCAGATGGCCGCGCGGTGCGTATAATGTGCGCCTTTCAAATTATCTGAGTACTATAAAGCCGATGGATGCACTCGACGAAATTAAGTTGTTTCTCGCCTGTGAGACCCCGCAAGCCTGGATTGACGAGGCGCTACAGCAGCAGCCAATTCTGTTAATCGATCACGCTCACTGTGAGAAAAAAGCGGCCTCAACGGCGATGACCTTGATGTTTCGCTATGTCGATCGCGCCGATCTGCTGAAAAAAATGTCGCGCCTGGCCCGCGAAGAGCTCATTCACTTTGAGCAGGTATTGCAACTGATGGAGCAGCGCAATATCGAATACACGCATCTATCGCCGGCGCGCTATGCATCAGGCATGCGTGAGCAAGTGAGGACAAGCGAGCCCGGTCGCCTGACCGATACCTTGATTATTGGAGCCTTTATCGAGGCGCGCTCGTGCGAGCGCTTTGCCAAGTTAGCCCCCTACCTAGATGAAGAGTTGGCACGCTTTTACCGTTCACTGCTTAAATCTGAAGGGCGTCACTATCAAGATTATCTCCATCTAGCACAGGAGTATGCCGGTGAGTGTATCGCCGATCGCGTTGAGATGTTCAGACAGATCGAGCGCGAGCTGATTGAGAGCGAAGACACTGAATTCCGCTTCCATAGCGGTGTACCGGTCCGCGCGGCCTAAGTGGAAGGTGAGAGTATGACAGCACAGACACAGCACAGTGAGAGTGGCGAGAAGTCAAAGGCGACGTTGCGCCAAAATAAGTTGCAGAAGAAATTGCGCCGTGAAGTAGGCCGCGCAGTGATCGATTATAAGATGATAGAGCAGGGCGACCGGGTGATGGTGTGCCTCTCTGGCGGTAAAGACTCGTACGCAATGTTGGACTTGCTGCAGAGCTTACAGCGGAATGCCCCGGTTGATTTCGAGTTGATCGCGGTCAACCTAGATCAAAAGCAGCCAGGCTTCCCTGAGCATATTCTGCCAGAGTATCTCGAGCAGCTAGACCTCGAGTATTACATTGTCGAGCGCGATACGTATTCAGTTGTTAAAAGTAAAATTCCCGAGGGCAAGACAACCTGTGGTCTGTGCTCGCGCCTGCGCCGCGGTACACTGTACGCGTTCGCCGAAGAAATAGGTGCGACTAAGATAGCCCTTGGGCACCATAAAGACGATATTGTCGAGACACTCTTTCTGAATATGTTTAACGGCGCTCGCATGGCGGGAATGCCGCCTAAATTGCGCTCGGATGATGGCCGTAATATTGTGATTCGCCCGATGGCCTACTGCCGTGAGAAGGATATTTTGGAGTATGCGACTTACCGCGATTTTCCAATAATCCCCTGTAACTTATGTGGCTCACAGGAAAACTTACAGCGCCAGAATATCAAGGCGATGTTGGCACAGTGGGAGCGTGAGCAGCCCAGCCGTATCGAAAGTATCTTTGGGGCGATGCAGAGTGTAGCGCCCAGTCAACTGGCTGATCGCAGTCAGTTCAACTTTGAGAGTTTGTCCATCGATCGCAGTGCGCAGCGTCCTGAGTACGAGTATGCGGATGCGCAGCAGGTTAATAAAAGCCGCAACCAAGCTAACCCCGTGCAGATTATCGAAGCTGTCAACGTCGGTTAATCGGTGTTGAAGCGCCTTTGCTGAGCGCGCCTCAATGGCGCGCTTATCTAATTATCTTCCTTAAAGGGTAGTAGCGCTCTAGCCTCACTCTGATAGCGATCAATAGTTGGGCGCTCGCGTGCTAAAAAATCATCGATGGCTTCGCGAAATTGCGGGTGTGCGATGTAGTGGCTCGAATAAGTGGTGATCGGCTCGAAACCGCGCTGTATTTTATGCTCGCCTTGAGCGCCTGGGTCAAAGCGCGCAATCTGGTGCTTAATACAATACTCTAAGCCCACGTAGTAACACGTTTCAAAATGTAAGCTATCAAACTCATCCAGACATCCCCAGTAACGGCCGTAGAGCACGCTCTGTGATGGCGACGTATTTTTAAAGCACAGGGCGCAGGCGACAATTTGATCGTCTAAGGTGGCGTAAAACATCACTAAGTGCTGTGGCATTGCCTGTAGCAATTGTTCAAAAAAAGCGAGATTTAAATAACCCTGACGCCCGCGTTTTAAGTAAGTGAGGTGGTAGCAGTGGTAAAAAGCGTGCAGCAGCGTGTGCGTGATTTGCGCGCCTTCAGCGCACAGGATTTCGACACCTTGTTCGCGGCTCTTGCGGCGCTCGCGCTTTACGCTTTTGCGCTTGCGTGAATTAAAGTGCGTTAAATAGTGATCAAAGCTCTGGTAGTTGCGGTTGTGCCAATGAAATTGACACCCAGTGCGGGTTAGCATGCCGTGTTCGCGATGTGCCTCGTTTATTTCTCGATCGTGAAACAAGCTGTGCCAGCTGGAGATATTCCGCGATTGGCACAGTTTTTTGATCTCAGTGAGAAAGTGCGGAATGAGCACAGTTACAGTTTCGCGAGTTGCTAGGCGCGGGCCATAGCAAGGGCTGAAAGGAATAGCATTGAGTAGCTTGGGGTAATAGTCTACGCCGTGCGTGTGATAGGCATCGGCCCACGCCCAGTCAAACACGTATTCGCCATAGGAGTGCTGCTTGAGGTAGAGCGGCATGACGGCGATAAGTTCAGCCTCACCTGCAAGGCTGCGATAGAGGGCTAAGTGCATAGCTTGCCAGCCAGTCTTTTCGCTGGTGCATTGGCTGCGCTCAAGTGCTTCGAGAAAACTGTATTGTAAGAATGGATAGTGGGGGTCAACAAGGCGCTGCCATTGCGCTTCGCCGATCTCGCTAATTTGGTTGAAGTATTTGAAGGAGTACATTGCAAAGGCAACTTGTGTAAAGGTACGTACTAGCAGATACTATAGTAAATTCAATGAGATCTGTAGTTTACAGCACATTTTGGAGGTGATTTTATGGATCAATTAGAATATGAGTTTGTACTTGATCAGCAGCTTGAAAAAGACTGCGTGTTCCTCGGTGATTTACCGCTGTGCAGGGTATTGCTGATGAATGACAGCCAGTTTCCCTGGCTTATTCTGGTACCGCGCCGCGCTGATGTGTCTGAGTTGTATCATTTATCGCTAGAAGATCGTCAGCAGATGATGGTCGAGTCTTGCGATCTCAGCGCTGCGCTGGCCGACGGTTTTAACGCCGATAAGATGAACGTGGCAAACCTTGGCAATATGGTCAAGCAGCTGCACGTTCATCACATCGTGCGTTATACCTCAGATGTCGCCTGGCCGGCACCCGTTTGGGGCAAGCAGAACAGTGTGCCGTACAGCGCGCAACAAATCGCTGAAATCAAACAAAAGGTAGCGAGTTTGCTCGAAGAAGAAATGCGTTTCAAACCGGTGATCTAAGGTTGAACACGCTGTGCTGAAAAGTGCGGATATCGCTCTATTAGCTCAGTGATTAGTGCGCTGTTTGGAGTGTTTTTTGGGGTATTGTTTGGTGTGCTGTTTGATTTTTTATCGATGGCATCCCCAGGCTAAATTGAGCCACTGGCTTGCGCACCGCCATGCTCTATTGCCAGTGTCTTTTGCATATAGATGCTCTGATTCTATTGGGGTATAATCCCGCCTTTCTTTGTAAAGGTGTAACTACGTTGGCGCGATCAATCATCCGTGCAGATCGTAAAATGCGCTACCGCTGTTTATACCTACCCTGAATTTTGGAACGACTACATGCCTATTTTTGACTTTGAATGCGGCCAGTGCGGCCATGTTTTTGAAAAATTAGTACTGCGCTCAGATGCGCCAGCACCCAATTGCGCCGACTGTGATTCGACAGAAGTTGAAAAAAAGGTGTCGGCCCCGGCATTTCGTCTCTCGGGCAGCGGCTGGTATGAAACTGATTTCAAGACCGGCGCGAAAAAGAACTTAGCCAGTGGCACCCAGAGCTCAAACGATAGCTGAGCCACGGTACATACAGAACGTGCGGTGACACTACCGCCCCACATACAGATAGATTCATAGGAAATTATAATTATGCGCAGCCATTACTGTGGCGATCTGCGAAAAGAGCAGATTGGTGAAGAAATTACATTGGTCGGTTGGGTACACCGCCGCCGCGACCACGGCGGGGTTATCTTCCTCGACGTGCGCGATCGCGAGGGGATTGCTCAGGTTGTATTTGACCCTGACCGCGAAGAGAGCTTCGCCACAGCTGACTCCGTGCGTAACGAGTATGTCATCGAACTGAAAGGGTTGGTCCGCGACCGTCCTGAAGGCACAACGAACCCTGAGATGGCGACCGGTGAAATCGAAGTGTTGGGCAAAGAGCTTAAAATCCTCAACAAGGCTGAAACGCCACCGTTCCAGTTGGACGACCATCAACAGGTCGGTGAAGATGTGCGCCTCAAAAACCGTTTCATCGATTTGCGTCGCCCTGAAATGCAGCAGAAGCTGCGTATGCGCGCTGAAGTGAGTTCAGCGGTTCGCCGTTTCCTCGACGATAATGGTTTCCTGGATATCGAGACACCGATTCTGACCCGTGCCACACCTGAAGGGGCGCGCGACTATGTACTGCCAAGTCGTACCCATCAGGGCAGCTTCTTCGCACTGCCGCAGTCGCCGCAGCTGTTTAAGCAGATGCTGATGGTCTCAGGTTTTGACAAGTACTATCAAATCGCTAAGTGCTTCCGCGACGAAGATTTGCGCGCCGACCGCCAACCTGAGTTTACACAGATCGATATCGAAACCTCTTTCCAGGATGAAGATCAGATCATGGGTATGGCAGAGAGCATGATCCGCGGTTTGTTCCAGGACAAATTGAACATCGACTTGGGTGATTTCCCACGCATGCCGTATTCAGAGGCTATGTCGCGCTACGGTTCAGACAAGCCCGATCTGCGTATCCCGCTGGAGCTGGTGGATGTCGCTGATCTGATGGCCGATATCGAATTTAAAGTCTTCGCCGGTCCTGCAAACGATCCTAAAGGGCGTGTTGCTGCGTTAAAAGTGCCAGGTGGTGCCACGCTGACACGCAAGAACATCGACGATTACACTAAGTACGTGAGCATCTACGGTGCCAAGGGCTTGGCGTGGATTAAAGTCAACGCGCTGGCTGACGGTGCAGAGGGTTTACAGTCGCCTATCGTCAAATTCCTCGGCGAAGATGTTGCGATGAAGATCATGGAACGCTTAGGCGCTCAAGATGGTGACATCGTGTTCTTCGGTGCCGATAAGACCAGCATTGTCAACGAGGCGCTAGGTGCGCTGCGTATCAAGGTCGGCATGGACCTTGACATGTTGACGGCTGAGTGGGCACCGCTGTGGGTTGTCGACTTCCCGATGTTTGAAGAGACTTCGGCAGGCGGCATCACGGCGATTCACCATCCATTTACGGCGCCTAGCTGTTCACCAGAGGAGCTTGAGGCGAACCCGCTGGATGCTCTGTCACGCGCCTACGACATGGTACTCAACGGCTGCGAACTCGGTGGTGGCTCAATTCGTATTCACGAACAGGAAATGCAGAAGAGTGTCTTCCGCTGCTTAGGCATTAGCGATGAAGAAGCAGAAGAGAAGTTTGGCTTCCTGCTCAACGCCCTCAAGTACGGTGCACCGCCACACGGTGGTTTGGCCTTTGGTTTGGACCGTCTCATCATGTTGATGACAGGTACTGAGTCTATTCGTGAGGTTATCGCCTTCCCGAAAACTCAGACAGCGGCATGCCCGTTGACCAATGCGCCGGGCGAGGTGAGCGC
>JBMZCU010000192.1:0-6563 GCA_049613705.1 Pseudomonadales bacterium
GCGACGCATCACTGATCAGATCTGCCAAAGAGAGAACACAATGAGAAAAATAACACTCCTGCTCATCCTGGCCGGCGCCTATATGAGTCCGAGTTTCGCAGCGGTAACCCCTACCGATGTGTATCACCAAGCCACTTTGATCAACACGCAAATTAACGCTCTAAAAAAAGCTAACGCGCCAAATTTCCAACCTAGGGTACCCGGCATACAACTTGGTAAAACCCCACTGCATGTCTACGGTAAAAGCTTGGAGCTGATGGAAAAAATCCAGCGCTACCAAGTACAGCACCAATTACCACAACTAACATTGCCGCAACTACCTAGCAAACGCGTTAAGCCTAAAAGCGTGCTTAAACTCCTAGAGCAAACTCAGGTGCAACTCGACAGTATTTTACGTGCAAACAATATCGCAGTTGACTTAACAGCGATTAAGGCGCAAACAAAATCTCGCACCCCCTCTGATGTCTATGAGAAAATTTGGCAGGCCTCTTTTGCCATGGACGCTCTCGTCGCCGCAATAAAACCTGCTGACGTCATGCGCAATGCACACATGATAGAAGCGGCTTTAGTGCAAGTTGCCGAACGTCGCGGGCGCAAAATGTCACTGCCAGCGATCCAGCAGTTTTCCGGTAAAAAACCAGCAGATGTTACTCTGCAACTACACAAACTGCTTTACAGACTGGCTAAACTCGAGCGAAAACTCAAACTCAAACCTTTGATCGTACCAGCCTTCCCCGCGGGCAAGATCAAACCTGAAGACGCTTACGATGTCACCGGCAACGTATTGGCCGATCTCACCCGGATTGCTATCAAGTTGAAAATCCCCGCCGTAGAGAGACAGCCCGTACCCAGCGGAAAAATTACACCCAACAACGTTTACGCCCAGATTGTTCGCCTCAACGCCGGCGCACAACAGCTGATAGATTAAGGGGTTAAGATGATCAACAAACTCAACATCCGCGTTAAGCTCAACTTGGCTAACGCCGTCGTCTTTATCGGCCTACTCGCCTTTACCGGCTATTTCTACCTTGGGCTTTCAAGCAGCAGCGATAACATCCAAGCCCTTAAGAACTACATTCACGATCAAGCGCAAAACGGCACCTCGCTGGCGATGGTTAAAAACATCACCCAACGTGAACAACTCCAAAAAGATTATCAGCTCAGTGCCAACGGGGACATCAAAACGAAGTTTACCGCTTTAGATAGTGACTTCAGCCAACTCATCACCGACGCCAAAGCAAAATCCAGCGAGCAGCAGCAAGCCCTGTTAAGCGACGTTGAATCTGCCAATACCACTCTGCGTCAATTAGTCGAAGGTAAAATTTTCCCTCTGATCGATGCCAAAAACGCTAAGGCTGGACAAATCAATAATCTGCTTGGCCCAGCGTTGGAAAAGACAGCTGCCGATCTCACGGAATACGCCATTCGCGAAGACGACTCCAAGCTGACCTCCATCGCTTCACGTCTCACCCAGAAACTATTGGCCTCGCGCGCCTACTTCAACCTCTACCTCACCACAGGCTCCGCTACCTTTTTGGAGCGATCTCAAGTAGAAGTGGAAGGTATTTTTTATCAACTGGACGAACTCAAAGTCCTCTCTAAGCGTGAGAAGAGCATTCCGATCAAAGCCCTGCGTAAACAGAGCGACGAACTCTCTGCGCTGTATGCAAAAATGGTCGCCTCAGAGCAGCAAATCGCCCAGGCCAACCAAGCTATTGCCCAAGCGACCAATGTCATTAACGACACCTTGGTCAATCAAATTCTCGATCAGTGGAAGAGCTTAGATGTCGATGCCGGGCAAACGCTGGACACGATGACAGAGCTTAAGCAAACCAGTATTTTAGTGATCCTCATTATCATCGTCATCAGCTCCCTAGTGATCTGGCTAGTCGGCAACAGTATTCTCAAAGGCCTTAAACAGTTACTGACGCGCTTGATTGATATCAGTGAAGGCGATGGCGATTTGACGCAACGCGTCGAGTTAAGTGCACGCGATGAGATTGGTGAGCTGGGTGATAACTTCAACAAATTTATTGATAAGATCCAAACCCTCATCGCAGATTCGCAACACTCCTCCCAGCAAGTAGATGACTATGCCAAGGAAAATGTGGATATGGCTCAAGAGTCAAAACTAGCGCTCGATCAACAGCTACAGGAGACGAACTCTATCTCTGTCTCTATCGAGGAGCTCTCAGCCAGTGCGCTCGACATCGCCAAAGACACTCAGGCTTCTAGTGACATTGCCGATCAAGCGAATAGCTCTGTCAGCAGCGGTTTGAACGCCTCTGCAGCGACGGTGACCTCTGTTGAACAATTGCACCAAAACATCAACGACTCCCATCAGGTCATTGGCAACCTCGCCAAAGAAACCGACGCCATCGGTGGCGTTGTCGATGTGATCAAGACGATGACAGAGCAAACCAACCTCCTGGCATTGAACGCCGCTATCGAGGCGGCCCGCGCAGGTGATGCCGGACGCGGTTTCGCAGTCGTTGCCGATGAAGTACGCTCACTTGCGACACGCACGCAGAGCTCTGCACTGGAAATCGAAGCCATCATCAAACGCCTGCAAAGTGAATCGGCCAAAGCTGTTTCCACGATCGAATCAAGCTTGGAAAGCGCCGATGTCAGTAAGCAGCGTGTGTTAGAAACCCAAGAGAACTTTAATGAGATCGAACGTGCCATTGGAGAGCTACAAAGCGTCATGCACTCTGTCGGCAGCGCTTGTAATCAGCAATCTCAGGTAACCAGCGATGTCAGCGACAAAGTTGCCACTGTCTATACCCTGAGCCAGAAGAGCGCGGAAATATCACAGCGCAGCGCCGAAACCAGCCAACTTTCAGCGGATTCTGTCACTGAACTCAACGACACTTTGAACAAGTTTAAAGTCTAACACTTACGCCCGCCAGCCACTGGCGGGCATTCTCTTGTCGCGCTCTATTAGTCGCCCCCTACTTTTTGCTCCCTACCTTACACGGCTCTACGCTTTCGCTCGCAGATATCCAGCAGATAGCTAACAAATAGCTAAATGAATACGTGTCCCTAGCAGGCATTAAAAAGGGCGCTCCAGGCGCCCAACTGAGGTACAACTTACACCTTAAACGTATTGAGTATCTGATTGAGTTTTACCACGGAGCTTGCCGACTGCTGGCTGGTCTGCGCACTTTTATCCGATATCTCTGCGCTGTGCTGGCTCAGGGAGTAGACGGTAGCCACCTTCTTGCTGACATCGCTCGTGACCTGGGATTGTTGATTACAGGCTGCATCGACAGAGTTCATCACTTCCTTTAGCTCTATGATGGCTTGCTCTATCTGGTTAAAGCTGTCCTGAGTCTGCAGCACGCGCGTCTTGCTGACCTCCGCGCTGGAGAGGCTGGACTCTATGGTCTGTACCGCTCTTGCCGACTCGCTTTGCAAGCGCGTAATAATCGCCTCGATTTCCAGCGCCGAGCTTTGCGTGCGGGTTGCCAGCGAGCGCACCTCATCGGCCACCACCGCAAAGCCTCGCCCAGCATCTCCCGCACGGGCGGCCTCAATCGCCGCATTGAGTGCAAGCAGGTTGGTTTGCTCTGTCATGGTTTTAATCACATCGACCACCCCGCCAATTTCCTCTGTCTCCTTGGCCAGATTACCAATGACGCTGTGTGATGCATTGATATTTTGATGTAAATCCTCGACAGAGCTGACCGTCAAGCGCGAAGAATCTAACCCAGTGTTCACAGAGCTGTTGGCCTGATTGACAATGCTGCTCGACATCTGAGTGTCCTTGGAGATATCCAGCGCGCTTGCTGACAGCTCTTCGATAGACACCGATATCGAATTAGTCTCTTGTAATTGCTGATCCAATGCACTTTTAGACTCAACAGCCATATCTACATTGGAACTGGCAAAGCCGTCCACTTCTTTAGATGACTGCTGAGAGCTGGCCACTAATGTCTGAATCTTATCGATAAAGCCGTTGAAGTTATCCGCCAACTCGCCGATTTCATCTTTTGAATTAAGCATCACGCGCTGGGTCAAATCCCCCTCTCCCTCGCTGATGTCTTTGACCCGCAGTAACAGAGAGTTAACCCCATTCAATATTGCATTACCCACCAACCACAGCACCAAAGTGCTGATCAACACAATGACGGCAATCAGTGCTATCCCGTTTTGCTTGAGCTGAGAAATAGTCTCTAGCGCGACTGCCGCATCAGCATCTAAACTGCGCCACTGAGCTAATATCTGATCGATTAGCTGTTGATTGATCTGCGATGTACTGTGCTCTATTTGCTTGTTGGTCGTAGCAATGAGCCCATTAACAGAGACTATATCTGCGTACAGTGTGCGCAGTGCTTCTGCGTTATCGTGCAACTGCTGTACCGGCAGCCCCGGCACCAATGTAGCGTGTGCCTGCAAATCAGTCAGCTGATAAAAAATGCCTTCTACTTCCAGTTCAGAGCGCTCTAACAAAGTGGCGCTGCCACTGGTCATATAAAGGTTGAAATAAGCCCTAGACGCCAGCAGCTTTTGGGTCAAACGCGCCGCTATCGATGTCAGTGCCGTATCACCATTTCGGATGCCGTACTCGGTTAAATCTGTGGCTAGTTTTTCCAGCACAGGACCAATGGTATTGTTAACTTGCGCACTCATCTGCTGGCGCTGATCAATCATTGGAAACATTTGTTGATCTATCATTGCCATCATCTCAGCATTAGCACCCTCGAGTTGTCGCAGCAGTTCCACTTGCTCTTCACTGGCGTCCGCCCCTCCCTGAGCTAACAGCTCGGCAAATGCGTGCTCACTGGCAAGCAGTGTTTCTTTGATCTGAGGATTTACCTGCATCTGGTAGTCTTTTTGCAACTGATCACGCTGCACGATATTTTTAACCATTAATAGCGAAGAGCCACTGGTCGCCTGATCGTTGATGTAGTCTTTGAGCTGCAGCGTCTTTGTGGTTGCACTGGAAAGCCCCCAGTAGAAGTAGCCGCAAAATGCCAGCAAGCCAACCAGTACAACGACATTGGTGATATTCAGTTTTGCCCTAATACTCATTTGATGAATCACTGTCTCACCCCCTAGTCAATTAACTGTGCTGCAGTTTGATTTAAACGTACCACCTGCGCGTAGACATCGTTTGGCGTTATTTTGCCCTGTGGTGTTGGCGGGCGTTTAACCGAGGGGAGATCTAGTTTTACGGTAATACGTGTGACATCCGCCAGCACATTACCCGTCGCATCATAGGCATCCTCAGGTTTTATTTTGCCCGCTGGAAAAACAGGTACCAGTAGCGGTTTGAGTGACATCTTACGCTCCAACAGCGCGAGCTTGTAAAGCAGCTTGTAGAGCTGGATAGTCACATCGACAGGCTTCTTCGTGGTATAGGTTTGCGCACTGGGCAGCTCAATTGAACGCTCCATTTTAGCGGCGATGCGCGCCAACCCTTGCGCTATCATATCGACGTTGCGCATCACATGCGCCGGCTTGATCGGCTCTACCATGGCATCCATCAAGTAAGATGCCTGCCAAATTTGCTCGTACACGTCAGAGGGGGTTTTGGCCATGCTAGCAGCAGGTGCTTTAAACACACTCAGCGACATATTCTGACGCTGTTGCAGTACAGATAACTCTCGCTGCGCCAAGCTCATTAAACTGAGCACATCTGCAGGTTTTACCTGACGCTGTGGCAGCTCGGGCAGTTTTAGCTCAGGCGCTTGTTGCTCGCGCTGGTAACGCTGGATTTTCTCCAGTAGCTCCAGCGCCTTACCGTATGCATGCAGCGGTGTCTTACCCACTTGAATACCCGGTACCCTAGGCTGAAAATCCTTTGCGCGCAGCGCCTTGAGTGCCGCTACTTGCTCAGTGACTTCACTGGCTTTAAGAAACACATCTGTCGGCGTGACAGCACTGGAAAGTGGAGATAAAAAACCTAGACACAGAAAAAATAGTATTCGCTTGCACATGATAGTCCCCTTAGGTTTGCGATGCCTTAGGTACTGGCCAAACGACACGTGTCGATAGATTCACTCACAGCTTAGGTGCACTGTCATTTAGCAGGTCACTGTATCCCACTTTCAAATAGACACCCGCCAACGTCACTACTGAGCATGCTGTTGCTTACCAGTTCCTACTTCAAAGGTAGTCGAGAGCTCACAATACTCAACCGGAACAATTAATCTGATATCTTTGATTTTGTTGGTTTTTTTGTACATGACCATCAAGTTCGTGCCCTTTTTCACACTTTCCTTTTTAAGCATCAATGAGTTAACAGAGCGTAAGCTTGGCGAGCAGAATTAAACAGCGACTGCGCCCTACTCGTGTTTTATTGACTTATATCAAGTTCACCCTTTCATCACGATATCTGTTTATCGACAAAAAACAGCGCCTGCCACTGTGCATGTTCATTGTGGTTTTGTCCCTAGGGACAGTGGACAAAAAATAAACACAATCTTAATATGAATCGATTATAAACAGCGGTTAGCTTTCGCAGGATATAACAAAGGGACGATTCTCATGGCCAAAAAATACAATCCCGCAGATCACAGCCCCACCACAGTCAGAATTCTCGATGGCAGCCCAAAGCT
>JBMZCU010000193.1:0-6557 GCA_049613705.1 Pseudomonadales bacterium
GATATTCAATGTTGGCACTGGAGTAAGCTTCAGAACTTTTGGCAAAACCGCCCATCTGGCTGGGAGCCATCGATAGAGGACCGCTGCGATTGAAAGCGTATTGCAACCCCATTTTTAGTTTTCCCCACACGCTATTGGCCTGTTCGTTTAGGGTTTTCCCGTTTTCTATTTTAAAGACGGTGCGGATTTGTAAGTGATCTTGCAGGTTTTCGCCAACACCTGGCAGTTCGTGCTGTGTGTCTATCCCGTGAGCGCTCAGAACATTGGGATCTCCTATGCCCGAGCGTTGCAGTAGGAGCGGAGAGGCAATAGCGCCTGCGGTGAGTATGACTTCTCGGCGCGCATGAAAACGCTGCTTTTGCCCTTTGACGATCACTTCTACACCTTGAACCTCTTTTTGCTCAAGCAATAAGGTGTCAACGTTGGCCTGAGTTAGCAAGGTCAAGTTGTCGCGCCCGAGTGCCGGGCGCAGAAAACCGTCAGCTGTCGACCAGCGGCGGCCCTTTTTTTGGTTGACTTCAAAATAGCAGAAGCCTTCGTTGTTACCGTCGTTATAATCATCGGATTGCGTGATGCCACACTGCGCAGCCCCTTGCATAACACTGTCTAAAATAGGCCAAGATAATCGCTGTTGCTCGACCCGCCACTCGCCACCACTGCCGTGAAATTGCGAGGCTCCTTTAAAGTGATCTTCAGATTTTTTAAAGTAGGGTAAGATTTCTTGCCAACTCCACCCTGGGTTGCCCAGGTCTCGCCAGTGGTCGTAATCTGCTGCCTGCCCACGCATGTAGATCATACCGTTGATCGACGAGCAGCCCCCTAAGGTTTTTCCGCGAGGATAATTTAAGCTGCGTCCATTGAGGCCTTTATCCGGCTGGGTTTTGAAACACCAGTCTGTTCTTGGATTGTTCATGGTATACAGGTACCCAATGGGAATTTTTATCCAGGGGTAGTTATCTTTGCCGCCGGCCTCTAGCAGTAACACTGAAGTGTTTGGATCTTCGCTGAGACGATTGGCGAGGACACAGCCAGCGGTGCCTGCGCCTACAATGATATAGTCAACATCTTGTGTTGCTGTCTGTGCACCATTCATGGGAGCTTCTCGTTATTATTGTTAGTGAGGGGAATCTCTAACTAATTGTTATTTATGACTGTTTATAAACTAGACGCCACTTAACCGCAAGCTGGCGAAACGTCGTAGGAGGTGTGATTGTCCGACATTGTAGGCGTATTACAAGCTGCTGAACTCTGGCCGCAGGCGCTAGAGCTTGGCACGGCGCTGATTCTCTTGGCGACGGCGATAGTGACTTCAGCGCTGACTGCAGCTGTGGGTATTGGCGGAGGGTTAGTGATGCTGGCTGTGCTGGGTAGTTTGCTCCCAGTAGCTGTTGTGATCCCCATCCACACTGTGGTGCAACTGGGCAGTAACACCAGCCGCGCGCTGCTGCTCAAAGCGCATGTGCAGTGGCCAATGGTTGGTTTGTTTTCGCTCGGTGCACTTTTCGGCATAGTCCTGGCAACCCCGTTTTATACTGTGCTAGATGAAGCACTGCTACTGGCGATTTTAGCGGTATTTATTCTGTTGTTAGTGTGGGGGCCTAAACCTGCTTTAGCAGTTAAGCGTTTGGGAGTTAGCGCAGCTGGTGGAGCGATAGGTTTCGCCACGCTCTTTGTCGGCGCTACAGGGCCCCTTGCCCTAGCAGCACTGCCAAGGGATCAGTTGTCTCCACAGCAGACCAGTGCAACGCATGCCATGTTAATGGTTGGGCAAAATGCTTTTAAAGTGATTGCTTTTATCTGGCTGGGGTTTGCATTTAAGGATTGGCTGATGTTTCTCGCTGCGATGGTATTGATGAGCTTCATCGGCAGCTACCTTGGAAAGCAATTCCTCGATCGACTCCCTGGGGATGTGTTTCGCAAAGCCGTGACCTGGCTGCTGACACTGCTCGCCGTCAAAATGCTATACGATGCATTTAATCACGGGCTGCTAGGGATTTTATAAGCGTAAAATAATCGCTGCCTAAAGTGCTTTTATGCTGCAGCGGCGGTGCAGTATCCGGATAAACTATGCTAGTATTTCCGCTCTTTTTACCAGTTAGACAAAATCGGCACTTTCTAAGAACTTTAATACAAATATCAGGTATTTATCTGCAATTTATGCGTAATATTTGCTTGTGTTTTCGTATTTAGCCGAAAAAAAACTGTCCTTTGAGTCAGGTTTTTAATAGATTCTATACAGTGTAAAAAATAATAAGTTCGAGCTGTACGCGGGCGCGGTCATAACTTGTACTCGATGACTTAGTTAACTGCCGGTACAGCTTTGCGGAATGGGGCAATGGCCCCTCTCTCCAATTGAGGACAATACACAGATGAACACGCACGCGGGCGACTCATCGAGCGAGCATTATCGATTAAAGCTCAAAGGCATTACAAAACAGTACCCGGGCTGCCTAGCCAACGATCGGGTCGATCTCTCTATTACCCCGGGAGAGATACACGCGCTGCTCGGTGAGAACGGCGCTGGCAAAAGCACCTTGATGAAGATGATTTACGGTGTCACTAAGCCTGACGCTGGAACCATTACCTGGCAAGGTGAAAATGTCACTATTAAGGACCCAGCGAGTGCTCGAAAAATGGGGATCGGCATGGTCTTCCAGCACTTTTCGCTGTTTGAGACGCTCACGGTTACTGAGAATATTGCCCTGGCACTGGGCAGCGATGCGCCCGATCTCAATGCACTGGCCACTAAAATCGCCACTGTCTCTGAAAAGTACGGTATGGCGCTCAATCCGCAGCGCCATATTCACTCCCTTTCTGTCGGTGAGCGCCAGCGCGTAGAAATTGTGCGCTGCCTAGTGCAAGACATTAAGCTGCTGATTCTCGATGAACCTACCTCAGTGCTGACACCGCAGGAAGTTGAAACGCTGTTTGTCACACTGCGTCAGCTTTCCAGTGAAGGTTGCAGTATCTTGTTTATCTCTCACAAACTCAAAGAGGTGGAAGCGCTGTGCCACAGTGCAACTATATTGCGTGGCGGTAAAGTCACAGGCGATTGTATTCCCCGTGAGGCCGGCCCAACTAAAATGGCGCAATTGATGGTAGGGGACGACACTCCAATTTCCACGGATTACCCTAAAGTAGAAGGCGCTGAGGTTTTCTTAGAGGTAAAACAGTTGAGCCTTAAGAGTGATGACCCCTTTGGTGTTGCGCTCAAGGATATCAACTTTGTCGTGCGCAGTGGTGAAATACTCGGTGTTGCCGGTGTTGCCGGTAACGGTCAAGAGGAGCTGCTGGCGGCACTTAGTGGTGAGCACATGCACCCTGTTGCCCAGAGTATTAGCTTTGAGGGGCGAGCGGTTGCCACTCTCGATCCGCGTCAGCGCCGTGAGCTGGGGCTTGGGTTTGTGCCTGAAGAGCGACTCGGGCGCGGCGCAGTGCCTGAGATGGACTTAAAAGATAACGCCCTGCTTACTGGTTTCCTACAAGGTTTAACGGGTAAGGGCTTTATTAAATCTGGTAAGGTCGAGCAGTTTGCCGACAAAATTATCGACGATTACAAGGTGAAGACGCCCAGCAATCGAACGGCCGCTCAAAGCTTGTCGGGTGGTAACTTACAGAAGTTCATTATCGGCCGTGAAATACTGCAAAACCCCAAATTGCTGGTGGCTGCCCACCCTACGTGGGGTGTTGATATAGGCGCGGCGACAGCGATTCATCAAGCGCTCATTGCATTGCGTGATCAGGGCGCGGCTATTCTGGTTATCTCTGAGGATATCGACGAGCTCTTTATGATCAGCGACCGCCTGTGTGCGATTTGTGACGGCCAGCTCTCGCCCTCTAAGTTGACCCCTCAAACCAGTATTGAGGAAGTTGGCCGCTGGATGACCGGTGTTTATGAAGAGCTGCAAGAACAACCTAAACAGGTGAGTGAGTGAGATGTTGATTAAGTTATCGCCGCGTGGCGAGCAGTCCAATACTATGTCCTATCTCTCGCCTGTCTTGGCGGGCATATTGACACTGATCACCGGTGCTATTTTCTTCGCAGCTCTAGGGCTCGACCCTCTAAAAGCGCTGCATACGTTTTTAATCGCGCCGGTCAGTGATCTCGATGGATTTGCTGAGCTGTGTGTTAAAGCGGCGCCTATTTTGCTGTGTGCCATAGGGCTGTCTGTCGCGTTTCGCGCCCAAGTTTGGAATATCGGCGCTGAAGGGCAACTGCTCATGGGGGGCTTGGCGGCCAGTGCGGCGGCAGTCCTCTTCATCGATCAGGACGAGGCGACTTGGGTACTGCCATTGGTGTTGCTCAGCGGTATTGTCGGCGGTGCACTGTGGGGACTGTTGGCTGCGGTATTGAAGACACGTTTTAACGCCAATGAAATCCTTACCACTATCATGCTCAATTATATAGCGCTCTACACCTTGCTCTATTTTGTGCACGGCGCGTTGAAGGACCCCGATGGTTACGGTTTCCCAGAATCTGCCCTGTTTAGTGATAATGCGATACTGCCAGTGTTGTTCGAAGATACGCGGATGCATATCGGCATTTTATTTGCGCTCTTCGCTGTCGTGGTGATCTGGGTACTGCTGTCACGCTCTTTCCTGGGGTTTCAGGTGAAAGTGCTGGGCATGGATCCACAGGCGGCGAAGTTCGCAGGGTTTAAGCACAAGCGCTTAGTTTGGGTGGCTATGTTGATCAGTGGTGCGCTGGCAGGACTAGCGGGTGCAGGTGAAGTGGCCGGTCCAATTGGTCAACTCATCCCTTCGATTTCTCCAGGCTATGGCTACGCGGCTATCATAGTGGCGTTTTTGGGGCGGCTTCACCCCGTGGGTATCTTTTTTGCCAGCATGCTGATGGCGCTTATATACATGGGTGGAGAGCTGGCGCAGATAGATCTCAACTTGCCATTGGCGGTGACCTCTCTGTTTCAGGGCATGCTGCTGTTCTATCTGTTGGCGTGTGATGTGCTGATCAACTTTAAAATAACTCTCAAAGGGCGCAGTGGCGCTGCACAGCAGGGGAATGCGTAGTGGATATCGATCTAATAACCAATGTACTTTACGCTATGGTGCGCACGGGGACCCCGCTGCTGATTGTCGCACTCGGTGAGATGGTTTGTGAGAAGAGCGGTGTGCTCAATCTAGGGCAAGAGGGCATGATGCTGATGGGAGCTGTGATTGGTTTTATCGTTGCGCTGACCACAGGTAGCTTAGTACTGGGCTTTATTCTGGCGATTGGTGCAGGTATTTTGATGTCCATGCTTTTTGCCGCTATCGCTTTAGGTCTCAGTGCCAATCAGGTCGCGACAGGATTGGCGCTGACTATTTTTGGCACTGGGCTATCAGCCTTTATAGGTGCGAGCTATGTCGGTCAACCTATCACAGGTTTAGAGCCTCTAGCGATACCGCTACTCAGTGAAATCCCTGTGATCGGTAAGATGCTGTTTGCGCAGGACGTTGTGGTTTACCTATCATTTGCGTTGTTTGCATTGGTTTACTGGTTCTTTAAGTCGAGCCGCTCGGGGCTGACAGTTAAAGCTGTGGGCGAAAACCCACACGCTGCGACGGCGATTGGCCTACCAGTGATGCGTACGCGCTACCTGGCAATTGCCTTTGGCGGTGCCATGGCAGGTTTAGCTGGTGGCTATCTCTCACTGGCTTACACGCCACTGTGGGCAGAAAATATGACTGCTGGGCGCGGCTGGATTGCCCTCGCGCTGGTGGTATTCGCCACTTGGCGCGCCGAGCGTATTTTGCTGGGTGCCTATCTGTTTGGGTTGGCGAGTATTTTGAATTTGGTTGCACAGGGGCTGGGTTACCCAGTATCGCCTAATATCTTGGCGATGATGCCTTACGCGGCGACTGTCGTTGTATTGGTCATGCTCTCGAGTAATGTGGTCAAGAGCCGAATGCACACGCCGATGTCGCTAGGTAAAACATATCACTCTCACGGGTGATAAGAGCGCTGTTAGCAGACAGGTTATAAAGATTTTAGTCATTAGATGGAGTAAGACATGTCGTCTTTACCTTACAGCAAGGATTTCCCAGTTTCATGGGAAGAGTTACACCGCAATTCGCGCGCGCTGTCCTGGCGCCTTTTGGAAATGGGACCTTGGAAGGGCATTATTGCAATCACGCGTGGCGGGCTAGTGCCTGCTGCTATCTTGGCGCGTGAATTGGATATTCGCCTGATCGACACCGTGTGTATTTCTAGCTACGACTCTAGCGACGATGACGGTGCCAAGGCTCAGGGCGAACTCAAGCTACTCAAGGGAGTGGTTGGTGATGGTGAGGGGATGTTGCTGGTCGATGATCTGGTCGATACCGGTAAAACCGCTAAATATGTGCGTGAGTTGCTGCCCAAGGCACACTTCGCCACAATTTATGCCAAGCCTTCGGGCCGTCCGCTGGTGGACACCTTTGTCACCGAAGTGAGTCAGGATACATGGATCCGTTTCCCCTGGGATATGGAGTACTCATTCTCGACGCCACTGGCCGATCGAAAATAATTTATCACGCACATTAAAAATAAGAGGATGTAACAATGAAGCAGAGCATTA
>JBMZCU010000194.1:0-6538 GCA_049613705.1 Pseudomonadales bacterium
CTTCTGTCTGGTACAAGGAAAGCTGATGATTATCTGGGTCAATAAATTCTGCAGACCAACCGCCGGGAGCGTGACTCACAGGGGTTACTATTGTCACACCTTTTTCAGCGAGTTCGGCCACAACACTGTCAATTCCACCCTGCGCTAAATCAAATACGACAATAGGTGTATTACCCGGGCGCGACTCTCCCTGGAAAAAAATCAGTTCCAGTGCATTTGCCGTTTGCGCAATGAGCCAGTCACCACTTTCATCCTCCATACGTTGAATATCCAACCCAAGGGCATCTCGATAGAACGCTTGGGTTTTGTCGATATCTTTAACGTAGTAACAAATGGCACCAATTTTGGTATTTCCCAACATGACTGCTTCCTCTTTTTTTTAATAGATACCCTATGTTGCCGAGACCTGCGATTTTGTGAGCAAAAAAAGATGCCCATCTGGATCGTGACTGGCGAGCACGGCCTGATTGCGACACGGAAGGTCGAGTAGAGCGCGGCGAATCTGCCCAAATGCAAGCCCCTCTTTAAGCCCCTTTAACTCCAGCACTTGGCGTCCGTCAAATACACCCCAACGCCGTTTCAGCTGCACGATACGCTGGCGTAACGCTGCATCAGAAATGCCGAGCAGCCAACATATCTCCTGCTTTGTATGCCCTGTCAACGCCAGTAGCGCTGCTGACTTGAGGCTTCGTGGAAGTGAGCGAATGAAGTTAACGGTCGAGGGGGTATCATCTAGCGATTCTTCATCGCCAAACGTCACAGCTGTTTCACGATTGCGCCGCCGCACAGAGGAGCGCGCTGCAAACGCGGCTTGATTGCGCAGTATACCAATCAGCCAGCGCCGATTCTGAACACAGCCGATATCATTACGCCCCGCCTCTAGTGCTGCCAATAGGGCCGATTGTAATAAATCTTCCGCCTCACTCTCGTGAAACGAGGCCTTGCGCGCGTAGCGAAGCAGCTGGTTATAGTAATGTTGTTGACGCATTTACACTGTCCATTGTGTCACCTTCGGGTGAATCCGATATATCGGTTAAACTTAAGATGATACTCAATAGCTGTAAAGATTTCTCTTCACGCTGTGGCCTGATGTCACTGTACTGACCTCTCCATCTGACCTCAAAGCTAAGATAGCCCCCTTCACCACCTCGGCTTCGTCTCGGTCTGCAAACATGCTAGAATCCGTCTCTTTTTTCGTCGAGAGCTCTCCATGCCTGAAATCTTTAGCACACCTTTTGGCAACTTTGAGTTATCCCGCTATCCTTTGCGCAAACGAGAACTGCTGCGTGCTTGGGATGCGGCTGATGAGTACGTGTTAAACCACCTCAATGAACAGCATCTGCCGCAAGTGGGGCAGCGCATGTTAGTGGTTAACGATCAGTTTGGAGCGCTGAGTGTCGCACTCCATCAGTTTAGTCCTCACCTGCTGAGCGACTCTTATATCGCCACACTGGCTTGCACTGAAAACAACAGCCACAATCAACAACCTAAAACACTGCAGTTCAACAGTGTAGAGCCTCTAGAGGGCTTGTACGATCTAGTGGTCATCAAAGTACAAAAGAGCCTCTCGCAACTTGAAGACCTGCTTTACAAACTTAGACCGCACTTGCACAAAGACAGCGTGATCGTCGGTTGCGCGATGGCCAAAATGATCCACACATCGACGCTGGACCTCTTCACTAAGTTGATCGGTGACACTCGCACATCGCTCGCGGTCAAGAAAGCACGCCTAATCTTCGCTACGTTCAACCCGGCACTGGATGTAGGCGCTTCGCCCTATCCCATCCACTACCAACTGGAAAGTCATGGCATTGATATCACCAACCACGCCAGCGTCTTCTCACGCAACAAGTTGGATATCGGCAGCCGTTTTTTTATCGAACACTTACCCAGCGATGAGCGCTATCGCACTATCGTAGATTTAGGCTGTGGCAACGGTGTTATCGGCTTAATAGCGGCGATAAAAAATCCTGCAGCCAAGGTCGATTTCTACGATGAATCCTTCATGGCGGTGGAGAGTGCCAAATGCAATATGCAAGCGCACTTCGACGGGCAGAGCAATGCAACTTTCAACATTAGCGACTGTCTAGATGGCGTTGCCGCAAACAGTGCCGATCTAATTCTCAACAACCCGCCGTTTCATCAGCAAAACACCATCGGCGACTATATCGCTAAGAAAATGTTTCGCCAGTCGCTATCAGTCTTAAGGCCAGGCGGAGAACTCTGGGTGATCGGCAACCGCCATTTAGGTTATCAAAGTGTACTCAAGAAGCTCTTTGGCAATGTACGCCAAGTAGCTGCCAACAAGAAATTTGTCATTTTATGTGCCAGCAAAACACGTTGAGCACTGAGGAGCCCGCTATGTCAAAATACAATGAACTCACCCCATTCGAGCAGCAAGTCATCCTCCACGGCGGCACCGAGCGCCCATTTACAGGACAGTACACCGACCTCATGGCACAGGGAATGTATTTGTGTAAACAGTGTGACAGCCCGCTCTACCGCTCTGAGGACAAATTTTTATCTCACTGCGGCTGGCCCAGCTTTGATGACGAAATACCCGGCGCTGTCCGCCGATTGGTTGACGCTGATGGCAGACGCGTTGAAATCCGCTGCGCCAACTGCGACGGCCACCTCGGCCACGTCTTCGAGGGCGAGTACTTAACCGATAAAAACACTCGCCACTGCGTCAACTCCGTATCCATGACATTCAGAGCACTCAACGCTTAACAACATTCACGTAAGGATCACTGCGAATGGAAAACCAAATTCCACCCACTCAAACCGGTGTTAAACGTATTTTTAAAGCCGCAGGCTACTCGTGGCAGGGGATCTGCTACGCCTGGAGAAACGAAGCTGCTTTTCGCCAAGAGAGCATCCTTTTTATAGTAGGCTTGTTAGTGGCTCTGATCACCGATACCAGCGCGGTGGAAAAGGTCCTACTCATTGGCAGCCTGGGCCTGGTCGTTATTATCGAAATATTAAACTCGGCAGTCGAAGCTGTGGTCGATCGATTTGGCGCAGAGTTTCACCCTTTGAGTAAAGCTGCCAAAGATATGGGGTCTGCCGCTGTCCTACTCATGCTTGTGCTCGCCGGCCTCACCTGGCTACTGATCTACCTCCCCCTGTAAAAAACCATCAAAAAAGGGGCTGCTGCCCCTTTACTCTTTTCATTCACTCTCAGAGCTCCAAAAAGCTCTTCACCCCGGTAAAGACAATTTGCGCAGCCATCGCGGCCAATATCAAACCGGTAATTTTACTCAAAATATTGAGCCCAGTACGCCCGAGGACTTTTTCTAGCTTCACAGACACGCGCAGTAACACCAATAGTGCCCCCAGCGCCATCAGCATCCCCAGAATACCGTAAAGCATCTCTGTCCCTTGTAGGTCAGCGCCGATAACCAAAATTGCACCTATCGTTGCAGGTCCGATGATAGTTGGAATCGCCAGCGGTACAACGGCAACATCATCGCGTTGCTCCGCCGGGGCTTCGGCGTGGCTTCTAACCCCATCGCTAACTAGGCTGACAGCAGATAAAAACAAGAGCGAGCCGGCACCTATACGGAAAGAGTCGAGTGTAATACCCAGGATTGAAAACAGTGTCTGACCGAAGAACAGCAGCACTAAACTGATCAATACCGCCGAAAAAACCGCCCGATTGGCAATACTTGCACGACCTGCGGCGGTTTCGTTTTTAGTCAGTGCCAAGAACATAGAAACCACGAAAAAAGGTGCAAAAAGGAAGAAAAACTTAATACCTGTAGTGAAAATTAAATACATATCATTACTGTGTGATTAGAGTGCAATACACCGCTGTTGCTTTAGTCTATAGGTAAAAGCACAGTGTGTTTAAAGCCTCAGATGAGTAAAAAAAGCGGCGTGAGCTTTCGCTCACACCGCCTGCCTTGTTTGACCGAGCCCAACGCTAATTAAGCAGGGGCGCCTCTTCAGCAGCTTGCTGTGCCTGTAGCAACTTAGGGTTATCTGAATTCAGTAGCTTTTTAGCTTTCTCGGTGGGAAACTCCACATCGATATCAACCACACGACCATCGCGGCACACATTGATAATGGTATCCATGCACGAAGAGAGCAGTGAATACTTCTCATCGGGTGCTGCAATAATCGTCTGTAGCCCCAAGTCAGTCATAAAACCAAGTGAGGTCATTGTATTTTCAGAGTCCAGTTTGTTGAACGCCTCATCGAAGACCGACAAACTCAATCCCCCGACAGGTCGTCCTTCAGCGCCTTCACGCAGGCGGTATGACGCCGCCAGAGCCGCAGCCATAGCAACGTAGAACGGCACTTGGTGCTCACCACCTGAACCCGTCTTAATACGCTGGCTCAAGGTCGTTTTGCGATTGCCCTGTAAGTCCTTCACCACAAGTTCGAAGTTATAGAAATTGCGGTAATCCTGTAACAGGCTACTTTCTCCGGCATCTTTGAGCACGTCGTGAATCTTGCTCAGTGCATCCTGATACGGCTTATCTGCATCATAGCTAATATCGAACAGCGAACCGACATTGGCCTGATCGATACGAGTATAAGCCTCTACCAGCTCGAGAATATCCTTGAGCTCTGGGTTGGGCGTCATCTCAAAACTGTACATTTCTTTGTGGAAAGGACGGTTCTTCAAGTGTGCATTAAGTTCGCGTACCAAGTCTTTGATCTGATTTATCTGATCGTTGAGATGCGCAACAAAATCAGAGCGGAAAGCGGTCTCTGCCTCTTTGCGCGCATTTTCAGCTTTCGCCTTATACTCTGCCAACTCAGAGTCTCGCAGCGACTGCAATGTCTCACTGACATAGCCTTCGAGCTCATCGTGGGTAGAATCCGGGCTGATTTTATCCAACCCTTGATGGCTTAAACCACCACCGTGATATTTGGCCTTGTACTCGGCGACAGCATCACGCACTGAGTATTTTTTCTTTTCGTGGAGCTGCAGTTCAGACTGCGCCTTCTTAGCCGCTTCAAAAATAATACGCTCCAGCTCGCCCGAGCAGCTCTCGTCCAAGTAGTCACGTTTTTCCTGGGCCGATTGCGCATTGAACTGCGGCTTGTCTTCACACACACTACGCGCTTGCGCATGCTCACTGAGTTCTTGATCTAGCACTTCAAGGGCAGCATTGTCTTTTATCATCGCGGTGCGCGTTTTCTGTAACTGATCCATCAGCTGCTGGTTTTTACCTTCTGCAGCTTTCTGCTGATCAACCAATTGCGCAATATTCGCCTGAATGCCTGAGTCATCGTGATTGCGCAGGTCCGTTACCGCCTGGCGGTAGCCGCCAATTTCCATTTCAAGCTGATTGCGCTGATTGACCAAATCGAATGTTGTCTCAGTGCTGCCAACCAAGCTCGTGGTCAAGTTGATCAAGCTGTCACGCAATTTCTCTAAAGTGCTGTGGCGCTGCCCTAAACGGGTAAACTCAGCCACCATCTCATCGACTTGCTTACCTTGACTCGCCAGTTGATCGCCACGTCGGCGCAGCCCCATGATAGGCGTTAACTCATTGATAGAAGTGGTCGAGCCCTCGGTCTGCAGCATGCAGTCGTAGGTAAGCGCGCGCTCTTGCTTGAGCAATTCCGTTTCGGTCTCAACCGCAATAACACCACCTAATGCACGGTTCATATAGGCTTGCGCGTGCTCGTTGTCGGTATCGACAAACTCAGCCAACGAGCCCTGCTTAGTGCGATGTAGCCAGTCACGCGAGCGCGTGGTGTTGATAATACGACAGCCTTTGAGGTGACGACCCTTACGTCGATAAAGAGTAATGGCTTCTTTAACCCGATCCGGGTCAACAATCAGCGCTTCACGGCGCGCACCGAGGAATGATTCAATCGCAATACGCCATTTATCGTCATTGATATCGACCATTTCACAGACCGGCGTGGATTCAATGCCATAATCTGAGAGCAGCGAAATCAGCTCGCGCGTATTGTGACGCACAGGGGCCTTACCCTGTTTGAGCTGCTCGACCTGGCTCTTCTCACTTTGAATATTAGAGCGCAACTCATTAATTTTAATTACCGATTCTTCGTACTTTCGGCCAATATCACGACGTACAGTATCGATGGAGTCCTTGAGTGACTGCATAGTCTTATCGACTTCCACAGGCTCTTCTGGCCAGCTACTGGCGAGCATATTCTCACCGCTGCGCCAAAGTTCGACACAGCGCTCAACTAGAGGGACAAACTTCTCAGGTAGCAGTGCCTTATGCTCGGCAAAACCGACGGTTGTCCGAAGCAAGTTGTAGCTGTTTTGAATCTGATCTTTAACAACGCCCTCTTCGTGCAATTTAGCGGCGATACTCGATTCAAGTGCTTTAATCTGATGCGCTGAGTCTGAATTATTCAGCTGTGCGCGAGCATCCGCTAACTGCTGCATCAACTGGTTGAGCTGCGCTGAATGTGCTTCAAGCTCTTTTTGCAGCTCCTCTTCTTTAACTTGATTCTCTTCAAGGCGCTCCTGAGAGCCCTCTTTTTTTAAGTCCGCATTTTCAAACCGACTTTCGTGTACAACCCACTCGTACTCAACTGCGTT
>JBMZCU010000195.1:0-6478 GCA_049613705.1 Pseudomonadales bacterium
CTGACACCAAAAGGTTTTGCGAAAACAAAGGCACTCATTGAAGATGCCGGTTACGAGGTGTTGGAAGTCGACGTCAGTGAATTTCAAAAAGTCGATGGTGGTTTGAGCTGCCTCTCGTTGCGTTTTTAATTGCACAGCTATCTGGCGCGCGCTTCACAGCCGCGCCTCGAAAAATGCTTATTTAGCAAGCATATCAACTGTTTATCCTCTCCAGTGCTTGACCTTAAAGCACAATCAGTCTAGCGTCGGTAAAAAGGAGACGCGTGTAGCAAATACATGCAGCTTCTCTCGATAAGTTTCTGCCTTTACACGGGGCGCGAGAGCCGCCACTGGAGTTGTGTTTGAATATAAGCAATGCCGACTTTCATCAGCTACTGGACAACTACGGCAGTACTATCCTGATTCTCGATGCTAATAACACCCCCATCTACAACAACGCCAGCTACCACCAGTTTGATCAGAGCTTCAAAGACAAGCTGCTAACGTGCCACAGCGATTGCTATTTAGAGGGCTACAATATTCGCTGTCTGGCCCTGAGCGAGGGCCGCGCGCTGTATATTGACTCTCCCGTGGCCAGGCCCAATCACAGTGAAGGGCTGCTCGGGCGTATGTTACAGCGCATTAATTACAGCGACGAACTGTTTGATTCAACCGTTGAGGCGATCGCTGAAATTACCGGTTGGCGCTGGATCTTCATTACCCGTTTCCTCGATGAGAGTACGGTGGAAGTGCTCTCGTTTTGGAACACCTACCGCCATGAACCTGGAAGTAATTACACCCTGCCAGACTCGCCCTGCGAGGCGATGGTTCGCAATAAGAAATTTACCCTGTTCACGGATGTGGCTGTGTCTTTTGCAAAGAATGAGTTTCTCACTCAGCTCGGGGCTGTCTCCTATGCTGGGCTCGTCTACTACGGCCGTGAGCAGGAACCGATTGGCCATATTATGTGCATGCACGACACCAGCGATGTCGATTACAAGTACATGGAGGATGTGATCAAGCTGGCATCGCTTGCGGTCTCCTCGCGGCTGTTGTTAACACATACCCAAAGTGCCCTGGAAAGTGCGGTAGACCTCGCCAATACGGACACTTTAACGAAATTGAACAACCGCAAAGTGTTTGAGCAAATGTGCGGCCAGGCTGCCAAGGCTTTTAGGGAAGAAGGGGTAGATAGCAGCATTGGGATTATTGATCTTAATAATTTCAAGCTCTACAACGACCGCTTTGGGCACCCCAAGGGAGATGTGTTGTTGCGCTTGTTCGCAACGGAGCTCACTAAACTTGGGCGAGTGAGTGACAATGTATTTCGCCTGGGCGGCGACGAATTTGCCCTTGTTTTACCGAAGGCGACAATCGAGAGTACACTGCGCATTCGCAACCAGCTGAGCGATATTGAGCAGCGTATTACCATGATGCTTGATCACCGTGTAACTGCGAGTATTGGTTTTGCCAGTTTGAGCGAGAGTGAGGGAGACTGCCAGCGCTGCTATGCGACGGCGGACAAGCGTATGTATCAAAACAAAGCGGAGCAAAAGAGAGGACAGTCATGAAGTTGACGCCGTTTCACCTGGCAGTACAGGTGCGCGATATTGAAGAGGCACGTGATTTTTACGGCCGCAAAATGGGCTTTGCAGAAGGGCGCAGTAGCGAGCAATGGATTGACTGGGATATGTTTGGCCATCAGTTTGTCACCCATCTCAACCCAGCATTGGGGCCAGATGGCAAGGTATCTACAATTTGTAATGGGGTCGATGGCCACGGTGTGCCGGTGCCGCACTTTGGTGTTGTTATGCAGTTTGACGATTGGCAGGCTTTTGCCGAGCGCGCACGCGGTTTTGTGGATGAATTTATTATCGAACCCTACGTGCGCTTTGCCGGTGAAGTGGGTGAACAGGGCACGATGTTCTTTGCCGACCCTTCGGGTAATGCTTTGGAGTTTAAAGGCTTTGGCGATATTGATGCCGAGCTATTTGCCAAGTGATATCAAGACCTAGTGTACACAGCGCCAGCTCATTTGGCGCTGTGTATCACCCTTAGTAACCTTCTAGACAGTAGCTCTGCAGCGCCTGCTGTAACGGTTTAGCGCCGCACAGAATGGGGTTGCCCTCCGCGAGCCCTTCATCGGCCAGAAAGTCATTGACCCAGCCGCCAGCCTCTTCGATAAGCAAAATCCCTGCAAGGCAATCCCAGGCGTTGATGTGAGGCTCGTAGTAAGCGATCAGCCTGCCCGCGGCAACGTATGCCAGCGATAGCGCACCAGAGCCGCTGCGCACGTACATACCGCCCTGGTGGAGCAGTTTGTCTAAAAAGTGCAGACAGGTCTCTGGCTTGACGCGGTGGGAGAAGCCCACACCTGTCATCCCTTCAGTGATCTGCTGCACGTTGGCGACGCTGATCGCCTTGTCGTTGAGCGTTGCACCCGCTCCGCGCTGTGCGCAGAACAGCTCGCGGCTGCAGGGGTCGTAGATCAAGCCGAGCTCTATCTCACCCTGGACTAGCAGGGCGATAGAGATGCACCACGAGGGGATACCGTTTAGGAAGAGCGCTGTGCCGTCGATGGGGTCGACAACCCAGATACGCTCTGTGGCATTAGCCTTGAAGTTTGCGATATCGCGGGCTGCATCCTCTTCGCCGAGAAAGCCGTCCTCGGGGAAGGCGCTGGCGATTTTTTCTCGCACCAGCAACTCCACTGCTTGATCGGCGATACTGACCACATCCTGAAGTCCTTTATGCTCTACGACTAGCTCTTCGCGGCGCTCGAAATAGTCGTGCGCTACACGCCCGGCCTCTTCGATCAGTGTGCGGGCGAAAGCTAGGCGGGCTTGCGTTTCCATGCTAGACATCTCAGCCTCCTACCAGCGCGATGCCCTGTTGGGCGATCTTGATCGAGACAGGAGTACCTGGTGCTATCGCATCGATAGCTTGGTGGTCGACGGCAAACAGGGTACCCAGTGCGGTTTCCAGCTCGTACTCGACGTGACCGCCGAGGTAGACGGACTTGAGTACCTGGCCGCGGATGCTGTCGGGCACCTCTTCTGTAAACACGCTCAGTGCGTGGGGGCGGATAGCGATGTCAATCTTGTTCTCCAACCCTGGTAGATTACGGTGTGGCAAGCGTACGTCTAGGGTGTCGAGTTTGACGTTAATATGGCTGTCATCTGTGCTGATGAAGGTGCCGTTAACTAAGGTCGCATCGCCAATGAAGTCGGCGATAAAGAGGTTTTTAGGCTCTTCGTACAGCTGGTGCGGGGTGCCGTGTTGAGAGATCACAGATTCACTCATGACGATGATTTTGTCGGAGACGGCCATCGCCTCTTCTTGGTCATGGGTGACGTAAACAGAGGTAATACCAAGCTTTTGCTGCAGTTCGCGGATCTCTTCTCGCACTTTGCGGCGCAGTTTAGCATCGAGGTTAGACAGCGGCTCATCGAACAGCAGAACCTTGGGCTTGAGCACCAGGGCGCGCGCGACAGCGACACGCTGTTGCTGACCACCGGAAAGCTGATTGGGCATGCGGTTGCCAAAGCCCTTGAGGCCAACCATTTCCATCCCTTCCTCGGCTTTCTCGAAGGCGTCTTTCTTGCTCAGGCCCTGCTCGCGAAGGCCGTAGGCGACATTTTCGATAACGCTCATGTGTGGGAACAGGGCGTAGGACTGGAACACCATACTGACGTCGCGCTCCATCACTGACAGGTTAGTGACATCCTGATCACCGATAAAAATTTGGCCGCTGGTGGATTGCTCTAGCCCCGCTATCATACGCAGTGTAGTGGTTTTACCGCAGCCGCTGGGGCCTAGCAGCGTAACCAGAGAACCGGCTTCTACGGTGAAGGAGACGTTGTTGACGGCTTTTACAGCGCCGTACTGTTTGACGATATTTCTAAATTCAACCGAGGCGGCATTTGCATGTGCGCTCATATTTTAAATCCTTTGTTCTGTCGCGCGAGAGGACTCGCGCTGTTGTGTTCTGTAGCGCCGTGCAGGGCGCGTGATCGCGTGGCTCAAGCGCCGCCGCGGTGCAATTTGCGTTTGCCGATGACCAATTGCAGCATCAAGATGACACTGAGCATGACGACAATCAGTACTGATGAGTAGGCGATAGCAATACCGTAGTCACCGTTTTCCACACGTCCTATGATGTAGGAGGTCGCCATGTCGTAATCTGCGCTGACCAAGAAGATAACGGCACTGATCGAGGTAATGGCGCGTACGAAACCGTAGGTGATCGCCGAGAAGATAGCAGGGCGAAGCAGCGGTAAGATCACGCGACGGATCGTGGTGAAGCTGTTGGCACCTAGCATCAGTGAAGCTTCGTCTAAGCTCTTATCCAGCTGGCTCATAGCAGCCATCCCACCGCGCACACCCACGGGCATATTGCGGAAGATGAAGCACAGTACCAAGATCACCCCTGTGCCTGTCAGCTCAATAGGCGGTACGTTGTAAGCTAAGACATAGCTGACGCCGATCACGGTGCCGGGAATGGCGAAGCTCAGCATAGTGCCGAACTCGAAGGCCTGTTTGCCGACGAAGTTCTGGCGTACCAAAAGGTAGCCAACTAGTAGGCCGATGGCCGCTGTCAGTGGCGCTGAGATGGCCGAGATGTTGATCGTGGTGAAGAAAGAGTTCCACGCAGCACCTGTCCAGACGATGCCGTGTTCACCGGTGCTAACCGAGAAGGCTTCGATGTAGTGCTTCAGGGTGAAGCTGTGATCTAGGCCCCAGGTTTGTACGAATCCACCGAACATGACCATCGCGTAAATTACGATAGTGAAAAGCGTCCACGGCAACACGATACCAAAGGCTGTGAATTTAACGCGCTTAGGCAGTGCAGCGTGAATACCTGAATCGCCTTTACCTGTGACCGTGGTGTAGGACTTCTTGCCGACCCACTTGCGCTGGATAAAGAAGGCAGCCAGGGTGAAGATCAACAGTACGATGGCCAGTACGGCGGCTTTGGACTGATCGTTTTGCGCACCGACAATAGCGTAGAAGATCTGTGTCGATAGCACTTCAAAATTACCCCCTAAAACCAGCGGGTTGCCGAAGTCAGCCATACTCTCGATAAAGGCGAGTAGGAAGGCCGCAGCTAAGCCTGGGCGGATCAGTGGCAGCGTCACAGTGGTGAAGGTGCGCCAGCGCGAGGCGCGCAGTGTTTGAGCGGCCTCTTCCAAAGAGGGACTGATACCGTCGACGACACCGACTAATACCATAAAGGTGATCGGGGTAAAGGCCAGGACTTGCGCAAACAGTATACCCGGCAAACCGTAGAGCCAGCGGCTGGGCTCAATACCAAAAGCAAACTCGAGGAATTGAGTCACTGCTCCAGAGCGACCGAATAGCAAGATTAACGCGAGGCCGATAACGAACGGCGGCGTGATAATCGGCAGCATACTGAGTGCGCGGATCGGCTTTTTGGCGATCAGGTTCGAACGCGCGGCCACTAAGGCAAAGGCGAGGCCGAACACAGTTGCAATTGTCGCTGTCATGATAGAAAGCATCAGAGAGTTGATTGCAACACCGCAGCTGCTACCACCGCCGAGGCAGTTGAGGTTCCAGACGCTCGCTGAGAACAGCTTGCCAAAGAAACCGATGATTGCCAGCTCGCCAGTGTCATTTTGGAAAGCGCTGCTCAATATGCCAAATACAGGTAGGAAGACAAAGGCGACTACCGTGGCGATGATAAAGCCGATAGCACCGACTACAAAGACATCACCTTTCATCACACCTTTGGCCGCTAAGCCATTGGTGAATTGAAAAAGCAGTGCGCTAAGTGCCAGCAGTGCGCCGGAGCCTAAACCGTACTGGCGAGTATCTAGGGAACCGAAAATCCCGTCGAGGAACTGATACTCCCACCCTGAAATACCGATAGTGAACCCTTGTAGCAGGGTATAGGCGAGGCCGCCTGCTCCAGAGTAAATTAAGGTGTTGTAGAAAGCGGGGGCGTCGGTGCGGCGCTTGATGACAGCCAGAGGTGCCATTAAAAACAGTGCAATCGGCCAGAGCCAAGTAGTGTCACCGGCAAATTGCTGTAGCGCGCCCGGCGCGTAGTCCGAGTCGAATAGATAGCCATCCGTTAGCCATTCGAATGTCCATAGGCCATCTTCGATCGCATACCAGGGCAAGGCAAAGAACCCGAGTAGGCCGACGATCAGCCAAGCTAAAACCACCTTGTGCATTTTATGTGTCCTAAATTTCTCAGCGCAATTCACGCAGAATGTTTCTGAGATTATGCTCTATTTGCGGCAATAGCATACCGCGGCCCGAGCAATTGCCGAGCATTTTTGAGCTTGAATGTTGAAAATAGTGCAGCAGTACAGTTACCGCTTCTCAATGGGAGCTGTGAGCAAATCCGCGACCGAGCGCCCGGTTGGGATGAGTCCAGAATTTCATCACAGCTTCCTCAGTGTACGAGTGTTCAAATACTTGATAGTGCGCGACGCTGAAGTGCTCTTCTACCGCCGCGCGCTGTCTGCGTGCC
>JBMZCU010000196.1:0-6477 GCA_049613705.1 Pseudomonadales bacterium
ATCTGATTTTGCCACAAAGTTTGTGCGGACTTTGGGTCCAACGGCTTAATCTCGATGAGATCAGTTGCATCTACAACAAGTTCGCGGTGCTTGAAAAACCAAGCGTATTTGTAGTCAGCGAGGGGGAGGTAGCCCATGGGAATCTCTCGTTTAAAATTTGCGCCGATTATACCGCACAAAGCATATGGATATAGCTAAAAGTTGTAGCTAAATCGCAATCGCTAAGTGCTTTGTCGCCCCGTGGCAATCGCACAGTGTAAAGCCTTTGTTATTCGCCCTCTGTTAGGCATAATAGCGGCATGATAAAACGACCGAGCAAATCTGACATCCGCACCAGCTTGAACGCCGAGATCCAAGCCTTTATCGACAAGGGTGGAGAAGTGCGCGTGTTTGACCAAGGTGAGAGTGCGCTAGTCAATGGTAAGTACGATCGCAATCAGTTTGTCTACGGCTACCCCAAGCAAGAACGCACACCACTGGATACGGCGATGAACGCGATCGACAATCGCAAAGCCAGCTCCACCAGCAAAGCCAAAGCGCAACCTAAATTGCGCCGCCGCAAAAAAGTTATCTACGACGATTTCGGCGAACCGCTGCGCGAAGTGTGGGTCGAAGAGTAGCCACAGCGCGTAAAAGTTCCCCTACACTCCTCCATAATTGAAAAAAAGTAGAGCCAAATCAAACTCTTATTTTATTTTCAAAAAAACCTTTTCCACGCCTTCCCTTCTGTCGATAAATAGCGTTATAGTGAACTCACTGGGTGTCCAGTAGTTATTAACGATAAAATTGAGAGGCAGCAATACCCTTACCGCCACGTACGGCACACTGAAAAAAGGCGCAGTTGGGCGCCAAGTAAAACAGCACAGTAAGGAAAACCGAATGATCATAAACATTACACATCGTCACGAAAAAGTTTCACCATCGGTTAAAGAAAAAATCGAGTCTTGGCTCAACAGCAGCCAACAGCGCTACGACATCATCACCAGCGCGCAAGTCACAATTGCCAGTATCGAACGAGGAGATGAAATTGAAGCAACCCTCCACGTCAACGGCAAAGATATCTACGCCAAGGCCAGCGGCCCCAACCTCTACAGCGCCATTGATTCGCTGAGCGACAAAATCGATCGCCAACTCGCCAAAGCCAAAGAGAAGATGACATCCAAAAAAGGCGGCCCCCGTCATCTAGAGCCCGTCAGTGAGCTTGACGACAGCATGGAATTAGCCCCTTCAGCCGGCTAAGCCAGTGCGAAAAAGAAGCCCTTTTCTGGGCTTCTTCACACCCTGTACCACAGCCGTTACCCCACCCTTTCCTTATACCCTTTCGTAATAAACAAGCGCCATATTATTCTTGACCACTAATGTGATAATGATTATTGTTTAGCACTCTTTAACGACAGTGGACATTTTATTGTGAGTACAGCGCTTTTTTACGGAACAACGACAGGTAATACAGGTGATATAGCCGTCAAAGTGCAAGAGCACTTAGAGGATGTCGAGCTTTTCGATGTTGCCGACTCGCCACTAGAAATTATCGAGAACTACACCCAGCTGATTTTTGCTATCCCCACTTGGGATTACGGCGAAGTTCAGGAAGATTGGCAGGAAGTGTGGGATGAAGTAGACAATATAGACTTCAGCGGTAAGACTGTTGCCTTTATCGGCCTGGGCGATCAATACGGTTACGCAGAGTGGTTTGTCGATGCGATGGGCATGTTGCACGATAAAATGGTCGCGCGCGGCGCTGCGGTTGTCGGCCACTGGCCAGTTGAAGGTTATGAGTTCGACGAATCTAAAGCCCTAACACCAGACAAAAAGTTTTTCATTGGCTTGGCTGTCGATGAGGACTGCCAAAACGCACTGACCGATGAGCGTGTCGAACAGTGGTGCCAGCAGGTAATGCTAGAGTTCGCCTAAGCCCTCTGCGCTGAGTTCTCGCTCAGCGCCTTCTACCCTTTTGTTCATCCCCGATTAACACTACAAAAACAGCTGTAAAATCTGAGTATTACCCCTTCCATAAAAGTTTTTTCTAGCATACAGTCAATGGCTCACTCACCGTTTAAGGAGTCATGGTTTTGCGAGTTATTATCGCCTTGTTGGTCGCCGCCATTGCTATCGCAGGCTATTTTGCCCTCGCGCCCCAGGAAGATATCACTCTGGAGAGCGCACCTAAGCCCATTGAACAAAACAGCTCCAGCGCCGCGCGCGATAACAGCGTCAGCGCAGTGCAAGACAAAGGCCGTGCCGTAGAATCTAATAGCCAAGCCGGTAGCGTCGAACTCCCTGCGATCACCGAAGCTCAAAAACGCGAAGCACAGGCGCACGTTCAAAGTATTACAGCCCCTGCTGACCAGCCGATTGCCATCGATAAAGCCGACCACTTTGTCAGCGCCGAACAACTGCTGGCACTGCCAGAAATCGCCGAGACAACAGTGGCAATTATCGACGAGCCGACAGCCCCGACTGCAAGCCAAGAGAGCGGCGCTAACCCAGTAGCCGACGCCAGCCAAGTGCAGAGCGCTGCAATCGAAACTGCCGCCGCCCCCACCAACGCCGTGGATCAAAACGCGAGCGCCCAGAGCGCGACATCCTCAGCGGCTAAAGTGGTCGTCCAGAGCGCAGCACCCGCCAGCACAGCGGCCGTGGAGAGCTCTGACAACGCCAAGACCTTTGCCGTCAAGATTCCAAGCTTTAAAGCGCAACCTCAGAGCGACAGCCAAACCGCGGACAGCGCACAGAGCGAACAACCCGTTCAAGTGCTGACCACAGTTACAGCAACCCCTGAAGCCGCTGCAGCGAAAACGACAATCTCCGAAGCCCAGCCCGCGCTGATTGATGAAGCGGAAAAAGCAGAAATTCTGGATAATTTGAAGCAGAACATCGCCGAGATCTCCGACGTGCAAGTGGAGCAGTTGGCCACTTTGGTCAATGAAGCGGCACCGACAAAAACTGCAGCGCCTGTTCAATCAGCGCCTCTTACCAACGCCACTTCAGCGACATCTGAACAGACTCAAGCGGCGCAGCCTAGCACTGGTGTCGCCCTGGCAGTCACCCCGAGCCCCGCGCCCGAGAGCAGCGGTAAAATTCAGCTGCGCGAGCTGCTCAACGAAACGGCCTCCGACAAGAAGCGCATTTTCTATTTGCACTCAGTCAACCCTACAGACGAACAGGGCATTTGGGGCATTATTCAGCAGGGTCTCACAGGCACTTTCTCCAAGGGTATCAATCTCTCCAAATTCGAGGGTGAGCTTAAGACCTTAATTCCATCCGATGCCGACGAGTTGCTGCACAATAGAGAGAGCTCTTTCCTCGGCCGCCTGCTGACCAACAAAGTGCACTCTACTTACGTCTACAACTACGAGCAGGGCAACATAGGTACCAACCCCGATGTGATTAAGCCCGGACAGCAGTTGATCATAGTGACCTTCACCGAGGACGAGCTGATCAGCATCTATCAGCACTTCAGTCGTCAACTCAAGCAGAGGCAGTGAGATGATAGATCTCTACACTTGGGGAACCCCGAACGGGCGAAAAGTCTCGATTATGCTAGAGGCCATACAAGCCCCCTACCGGGTGCACAGCGTCAATATTTTAGAGGATGAGCAGTTCAGCGAGCACTTCACGCAGCTCAGCCCCAACGGTAAAATTCCGGCGATTCTGGACAGCGAAGGCCCGGACGGCAAACCTTACAGTCTCTTCGAGAGCGGAGCGATTCTGATCTATCTGGCTGAGAAGAGCGGCCAGTTCCTAGCCACCGACAGCGCGCAAAAAATGCAAACCCTGCAATGGCTGATGTGGCAGATGGGTGGCTTTGGCCCCTTCCTCGGACAGGCGCACCACTTTAACCACTTTCTCAAAGAGGATGTGCCCTACGCCAAGGCGCGCTATCTCAAAGAGGCGCAGCGCCTGTGGGGCGTACTGGACACCCAGCTCAGTGAGCGTCAATTCGTCTGCGATGAGATGAGTATCGCCGACTTTGCCATCTATCCCTGGAGCAGGCGCCACGCCTGGCAAAACGTCGACACGGCAAACTTTCCCAACGTCGCGCGCTGGATGGCAGACATGGACAGCTACGACTTCGTGCGCCGCGGCATGGCGGTGCCCGACGAGCGTTAAGCTCTAAGTGCTAAACTGCCCCCAACACGAAGCGCTCGCCGCAGCTTTCGATATAGAGCTCAGCGCCAGCCTCATCTAACTCGGCCAGCTCCGCCAACTGATAGAACACACTGCGGCTGAGCTTGGCCTCTAAACCATCGCGCACTGTGATATAGGGACTAGGCTCTTGGGTCTGCGAGTCTATCTCAACGCGCAGAGGGTGCTCAGCGTCCAGCACTACCACATCTTCAACGCTAGTGACAAAAGTCAGCTGCGCGGCACCTCCCTCCTCTTCTTGCAGCGCGACCACTTGAAAGGGGACATCCTCCACTTTGATGCGCCACTTTTCAACTGGCGTTTTGAGGAAGTACTGCTCACCCTCGCGCACCAGAATACGGGCAAACATCTTCGGGATTTGATCGCGCACAAAGGGCTCCCCCTCGTGAAACCACTGCCCGCGACGATCAATAAAGATATCGATATCACCACACAGTTCAGGCTGCCATAAATGTAATGGGGGACGCGCATCACCCTGGGCATTTTCGATCAGTGATCGCACATCAAATGTCTTACTCATATCACCCTACCTCACCTGAGGCTCTACGCGGTCTGCGCCGGCTATATTAAAAAACTTCATAATGAGGTAAATATTTATCATCTTTCGTTCTATTAAAATGAATTTTATTCACTGTTACACTATGTCCTATCTGCTGGGGTTAGACACAACCGCGTGTAAGCCCAGCGTTAATGTTACCTTTTTCAACTTGGAATTATCACTATGCGTGCCGATTTATCTACTCGACTATCCGACCCCAGCCGCGGGGTGTACTTTATTGGGACAACCCCACCGAGAGCGGAAGTATCTGAGATGAAGATGGGTGAAATAGCCGATAAGCTGCTCGAGCGCCTGGTCGCTATCGACTATGATGGCTTGGTGATTTACGACATCCAAGATGAGAGTAGCCGCACAGATGTGCCGCGCCCTTTCCCTTTCAAAGCAACTTATGACACTTGTGCATACGCCAAGGTGCTGAGCGAGAAATCGGAGCAGGAGACGATCGCCTACAAGAGTGTCTCAGCGCGCAGCAAGCAGGAGTTCGAAAACTGGCTAGAAGAAGCCTGGTGTGAATTTGGCATCCGCAATATCGTCTTGGTCGGTAGCCCTTCCTCAACCGGTGATGTGCAGCTACCTTTAAAAGAGGCTTACCGCACACTACAGGCGCACAGCAGGGACTTCAACTTAGGGGGCGTCACTATCGCCGAACGTCACCACGCCAAAGGCGATGAGCACGTTCGCCTGGCGCAAAAGAGCGTCGATGGCTGTAACTTTTTTATCTCTCAAGCTGTTTACAACGCCGATGCAACGATCGATTTGCTGCAGCAGTACGCAGCCAGCTGCCAGGCACAGGGCACCCAACCTAAGCGCATCGTATTAACGTTTACCCCCTGTGGCAGTGAACAGACAATGAACTTTATGGACTGGTTGGGGATATCAACCCCACGCGCGGTAAAAAGCCGTATCTTGAATGCCGAGCAGCCACTGCAGGAATCAATTGATATCTGTGAAGAAAACCTGCAGAAAATCCTGACTTACTGCTTGGATTTAGGCATTCCACTGGGGTTAAATATCGAGAGTTTAACCAACCGCAAAGAAGAGATCGACGCGTCGATTAAACTGTTCAAACTGTTAAAAGCCACACTAGATCTCAACCTGGCTAAAGCCGAGTGAGAACAGGGCCTGCGCACACTACTGCTGAGCCATCAGCAGTAGCAACACAGCGCTAGAGCACACGAAGAACATCAGTACCCGCAGCTGCTCGCAGCGCTTACAGCGCTTCTTTTTACTCATCCGCCCGACACCTTTATTTTAAACCCTTTTTTCTCGAGCAGTGGCTTGAGTACTTGCCGCTGCTCACCCTGGATTTCGATCACCCCATCTTTGAGGGCGCCACCGGTACCACAGTGTTGCTTCAGTGACTTAGCCAGTGCTTTGAGCTCCTTTTCAGCGAGTGCAACACCACTGACTAACGTGACGCCTTTACCTTTGCGCCCCTTCGTTTGGCGCGACAGTGTCACAGTGCCATCGAGTGAAGCCAGGCGCGCCTGTTCAGCGACCTCGTGGCAGCGGCAGGCGTCCAGCGCCTCTTCGCAACCTGGACAGGTTGCGCCCTTGTCTGTCGAGTACACTAAACCACTGAGCTGATCTTTTAATGAAGCCACTGCATTTTCCCACTATGAACTGTTGAACAGGTATCAGTTTGACATTCCGCCAATTTGGCGGGCTAGATACGAGGCGTAATTATCTGTCATGCCACTGATAAAATCCAACACTCGCATAAATGCTTGGTAGAGCGGCCAATTGCGCTCTGGCGCGTGTATGCCCAT
>JBMZCU010000197.1:0-6438 GCA_049613705.1 Pseudomonadales bacterium
TGGGCGCGATGCGTGAAGTACTCGGTGCCGGCACTTTGTTTGCAGATATGCACTTACTGTTCGGCCCTATTGCCAGCAACTGGAAAGTCATTCTGTTCGAGGACTATGTCGGCTTTTTGTTCGCTATTTTGCCCCCCGGTGCCTTCGTGGGCCTCGGCTTGATCATCGCCGCTAAAAACGCCGTAGATGAACAGTTAAAACAGCGCAAAGCAAAGCAACCGAGCGATCTCGAGCCTCAGCCTCTTACGCTATCTTAGCGTTTAAACCTTCTTGTTAAGCTACTGATAAGCTTAATCATTCATAAAAGGCCAATCTCAAACAAGCGTTTGATTTTGGTCTTTTAGCCCTCTTTTTGCGATTGGCTTTTAAACTGCAGTTTCATTAAAATGAAGGTAAACTCTGTGAGCGAAAAACCTTTGACTGCACCTTTAAACATAACTATCTGTGACGACTCCCGCATGGCCCAGCGCCAGCTCGCGCGTACGATGCAGCACTGGAACGCCACTATTCACTTTGCCAGTGATGGGCGCGAAGCCATCGCTGCGGTCAAAGCCGGGCGCGCCCAATTACTGTTTCTCGATTTAAACATGCCGCACATGGATGGTTTCGAAGTTCTTGAAACCATCTTAGCGCAGGATTTAGTCACTCAAGCGATTGTCGTTTCAAGTGATATGCAGGCGCATACACAGCAGCGCATCAAGGAACTTGGCGCCCTGGGGTTTATTCAAAAACCGACCAACTCTGACACGCTCTTAACAAAAGTACGCGAACTGGTCTCTCAGCTCGAAATAGAACAGAGCAGTGAGATTATCATCGATGAACGCGACTTTGACCTCACGCGTGAAGAGTACTTTCAGGAAACGGCCAACATCGCCATGGGCCAAGCAGGTCAACGCCTCTCGCTGCTCTTTGATGTACCTATACAGCTTTCGATTCCCGCGGTCAGCATGATTGCCACCTCCGAGCTCTACATGATGCTCAAAGGCAACTCGGAGGACAGCTTTTGTTCGGTGATTAGTCAGGGCTTTGTCGGTGGCGGTGTCAAAGGAGAATCAATCTTCATCGTCGACCGTGCCAGCTTGCCACACATTGCTAAAGTACTTGGCCAAAGCGAACATTTAGCGCGCGATGTCGAACGTGATATTTTAGTGGACGTGTCAGGATTGCTCAGTGGCTCTTTTCTCAAGAGCTACTTCGAGCAACTTGGGATTGATCAAATCAACCAGGGCATCCCCTCCTTTTTGGGTTTCAAAGGACAGTTAGAGCACCTAAACTGCAGTAATACGCAGCGCCAGGCGCTGGCGATTGAAGTCAGCTACACCATCCCAAGCGAAGGAATTCAGTGTGAACTGCTGTTAGTGTTCACCACAGACTCCCTAACATCCATGCACCAGCGCTCGGAGCTTATGCAATGAACTCGCCCACACTCGCGATGCAGCAGCAGTTCGACTTGCTTCAGGGGCTGGATATTGGTCTGATCATTATCGATACACAGTACCGCGTTAAACTGCTCAATGCCTTTATTACCAATCACACCGCCATTGAGCAGAGTAACGCACTGGAAAGGTCTATTTTCGAGCTCTTCGACTCGCTGCCTCGCGACTACCTGAGCCGAAAATTTGATTCGGTCATCGCCTTGCAAACCTCGTTGACGATCACCTGGCAACAGCGCCCGCACCTCTTCGTCATGGAGAGCTTTCGCTCTATTACCAGCTCTGCTAAGTACATGTATCAAAACGTCAAAATACAGCCACTGCTGGATAGCGACGGCCAGGTAGAACACCTAGCTATCGCCATTTACGACGTCACTGAAGCGGCGAGAACACAACAGGTTTTCGAAGAGCAGAATAAAAAGCTACGCCTTTCTAACCGTGTTGATCCCTTGACCCAAGTGTACAACCGCGGCTACTGGGAGTATCGCCTGCAAGCTGAGTTTAAACGCTTTTCACGCGCCGGAGTCAGCTCAGTGCTGGCGATGCTGGATATCGATCACTTCAAACTAGTCAATGACAAATACGGCCACCAGGGGGGTGATGCGGTACTGCGCCACATAGGCAAACTGCTGCACCAGTATCGCGATACCGATATCATTGGCCGCTACGGGGGCGAGGAGTTCGGCATCCTGCTGCTGGATACAACCGTTGAAAAAGCACGCGTTATTTTAGAGCGCTTGCGCCACAAAATCGAAGAGACCACGGTTACACACGAAAACCGTGAAATCAGCGTCACTGCCAGCTTAGGTATAAGCCAAATAAGCACCGCGTTCGACTCCCACGAGCAGTGGATTGACCTTGCCGACCGCGCGCTTTATCAATCCAAGGAAAGCGGTCGAAATCGCCTGACGATTCTCAGCCACCCCAACGCCAAAGACTGAGACTGCACTAAGAAAGGTGCTAACAAGTATCCAAGTGCTCTCTGTAGATACCTAAGGGGCTAAACCCGCGAAAGAAAGCGCAGTTAATGGCGGTATCCTTAATAAGTTTACTGACAAACTGCCCCTTAGAGATCTATCCTACTCAGCGCACAGGATGATTCATGCTCTTTTTAACCCTCTTCGTCAGGTAAGCAGCCGCCCGTGAAGGCTACCCCAATCATTAAAAACCCTGTTCACCAGAGGTGTTTTAGATTTTTCGCACCTTACCTACAATAAACTCACCCATTTTCACACACTGCGCGGCACATAACGGCTGCATCAAAACCTTAGCCGCGATTGAGAATTACCAACACTTTATGTGGACAACTTTAGGGATAAGTTATCCGGAGGCTTGTAAATACTGGGGCGCACAAATTGAGCAATAATTAAACAGAGCGCACAACAACAATAAAAAGCTCGAGAAAACAACAGCCTTGCCCACTATGAAGGGCAAAAGACTTTATGAAAACTGGTTATAAAAAAGACAGTTTTATAGAAATGGCCGCTGTGGATTAAAATTTGTACAGCCCGCGCTACTCTTCGGGAATCTCAATTTCAATGTGGCTTTTCGGGACACAGATGCAACTTAGAATTTCATCATCTTGCAAGTCGACAAGGCTCTCATCTAAATAGCTCACCTCACCTTGTAACAACCTTAATTTACAACAGCCGCAGTAGCCGCCGCGACAGTTGTAAGGCGCCTGTATCTGCTGCGCCTCTAAACTGTCGAGCAAGCTAGGTTCATACTGGTAGTAGAAGGTGTTGTTCCCCAGCTTTATTCTGGGGATCCCCTGCGCATCTACTTTCTTCACTTAGAAATCGAAGTCATCGAAATCACCCTCTTCGAGTGAATTGTCGATCTGCCCGACCAAGTAAGAGCTTATTTCTGACTCTTGCGGTGCGACCTGAACATTGTCACTGCTCAGCCAGGAGTTCATCCAAGGTAGAGGATTCTGGCGGCTGGGGAACAATTCTTCAAAGCCCAGCGCCTTCATGCGCACGTTGGTAATATACTCGACGTAATCACTGAGGATCTGCGCGTTCAAGCCTATCATTGAGCCGTCGCGGAAAAGGTAGCTCGCCCAGTTTTTCTCTTGCTCGGCCGCCTCTGCAAAAATGGCAATGGCATCATCGCGACACTCAGCCGCTATCTCTTTAAACTCTGGGTCATCCTTGCCAGATGCCAAGGTATTGAGAATATTCTGGGTACCTGTCAGGTGAAGCGCTTCATCACGGGCAATCAGCTTGATAATTTTTGCATTGCCTTCCATGATGGCGCGCTCTGCAAAGGCAAATGAGCAGGCAAAACTGACATAGAAGCGGATCGCTTCAAGCACATTCACAGAGACCATGGTCAAGTACACTTTGCGCTTTAAGTTGCGCAAGCTGCAGTCGTACACATTGCCATCGACCGTGTGCACTCCTTCGCCCTGCACACTGTAAACATTGACCAGCGCGATCAACTCATCGTAGAGCGCTGTTACTGTCTCGGCGCGTTTGACAATCTCTTCATTAGTGACAATCTCGTCAAAGATCACTGAAGGCTCTGTGACGATATTGCGAATGATGTGAGTGTAAGAGCGACTGTGAATCGTTTCACTAAATGCCCACGTCTCCAGCCACGTCTCCAACTCAGGTAGCGACACTATCGGCAGGAAGGCAACGTTGGGTGAGCGCCCTTGCACAGAATCCAACAAGGTTTGGTACTTGAGGTTGCTCAAGAAGATATGACGCTCGTGTTCTGGCATATCGATGAAGTCTTTGCGGTCACTAGAGAGGTCAACCTCTTCAGGGCGCCAGAAAAACGACAACTGCTTCTCGATCAGCTTTTCAAAAATGGGGTAGCGCTGTCGATCGTAACGCGCGACATTAACGTTTTGACCGAAAAACATCGGCTCTTTAGTGGCATCAAATGCATTAGTATTAAAAGTAGAGTAAGCCATACATACCTGAGGACTGAAAATAGAAAAAACCGGCGCACGCGCCGGCTTTGAAACTTAAAGCTTGCACGCTCCGCTTTCACAGCCATCATCTGACTGCTGATCTTTAGCACCGTCGCGCGTGTTGTGGTAGTAAAGGGTCTTTACACCGTACTTGTAGGCTGTCAATAAATCTTTGAGCAACTGCTTCATTGGCACCTTGTCACCCGGGAAGTTTGTCGGGTCGTAATTCGTATTGGCCGAGATAGCCTGGTCGACGAACTTCTGCATAATACCGACAAGCTGCAGATAACCTTCATTGTTTGGAATATCCCACAACAACTCGTACTGATCCTTGAGCGCTATATACTCAGGTACTACTTGGTTCATGATCCCATCCTTGCTCGCCTTGACAGAGACAAAGCCGCGCGGTGGCTCGATACCATTAGTTGAGTTGGTAATCTGAGAAGATGTTTCACAAGGCATTAGCGCAGTCATTGTACTGTTGCGCAAGCCATACTCTTTAATATCCTCTCGCAGCGTTTCCCAGTAGTAGTGCAGCGGCTCATCGCAGAAGCTATCGACATCTTTCTTGTAGCTGTCGATTGGCAAAATACCTTTAGCATAAGTCGTTTCATCAAAGCGCAGACAAGGGCCGAACTCACGTGCCAACTGGTTTGACGCCTTTAACAAGAAATACTGTATCGCTTCAAACGTGCGGTGCACTAGGCCATTGGCCGAACCATCAGAGTATTTAACACCGTTTTTAGCCAGGTAGTAGGCCAAATTTGTCACACCAACACCTAAAGTACGACGGTTTTCAGTCGCCTTGCGTGCCGCAATAATTGGGTAGTCCTGATAATCGAGCAAGCTATCGAGGGCGCGTACAATCAAATCGGCCAAGTTTTCCAGCTCATCCAGCGTTTCGAGCGCACCTAAGTTAAAGGCTGACAGCGTACACAGGGCAATTTCACCTTCAGGGTCATTTACGTGCTCCAGCGGCTTAGTCGGCAGCGCAATCTCAAGACACAAGTTAGACTGCTTGACGGGTGCGACCGCAGGATCGAATGGGCTATGCGTGTTGCAGTGATCGACGTTTTGAATATAGATACGTCCTGTCGACGCTCGCTCAGAGGCCAACAGACCAAAAAGATCGGCCGCTTTAACAGTCTGCTTACGTACAGACTCATCGGCTTCATACTTCTCGTAGAGGCGCTCAAACTCATCTTGGTCCGCGAAGAAAGCATCGTAGAGCCCCGGTACATCGTGCGGGCTAAACAGCGTGATATTACCGCCTTTAATCAAACGCTGATACATCAACTTGTTGAGCTGAACCCCGTAATCGAGGTGACGCACGCGGTTTTCTTCAACCCCGCGGTTGTTCTTGAGCACTAACAGCGATTCAACTTCCAAGTGCCACAGCGGATAGAAAAGCGTTGCAGCACCGCCGCGTACACCGCCTTGAGAGCAAGATTTCACAGCAGTCTGGAAGTGCTTATAAAAGGGAATACAGCCGGTGTGGAAAGCTTCTCCACCGCGGATCGGGCTACCCAGCGCACGAATGCGCCCCGCGTTGATACCAATGCCTGCACGCTGAGAGACGTACTTAACGATAGAAGCAGACGTCGCATTGATTGAATCTAAGCTGTCGCCTGTTTCAATGAGGACACAAGAACTGAATTGACGCGTTGGTGTTCGCACACCAGACATAATAGGTGTCGGCAGTGAAAGCTTGAACTGCGACGTAGCATCGTAGAAGCGCTTGACGTAATCCAAGCGTGTCGCCTTGTCGTAGTTGGCGAACAGGCAAGCGGAGACCAACATATAGAGAATCTGCGGACTCTCGTAAATGTCTCCCGTGACACGGTTTTGGACTAAGTACTTACCTTCTAACTGCTTCACTGCAGCATAGCTAAAGCTCATATCTCGGGTGTGACATAAGTAGCTGTTAAGCTCTTCAAACTCCTCACGTGAATAGTCTTCTATCAGGTGCTTGTCATAGCGACCAGCTTCCACTTGTGCCAGTGTGTGATCATACAGTGAGGGAGGCTCATACTGGCCAAAAGCACGCTTGCGCAAGTGGAAAATTGCCAGACGCGCGGCGAG
>JBMZCU010000198.1:0-4645 GCA_049613705.1 Pseudomonadales bacterium
AGGCGTTGTTAAACGCGGACGCGCGCGCGCTCGTCGAGTGTGAATCGGTCATAGTCAGAGAATAGTTGGTAGAGAGAGAAAATTGTCACAAAACGTACACAGAACAGCAGCTATCATGGCAGGCTTTGGATTGCTAAACAATGAATGAGACTGAGTAGGGCTGAAATAGCATGCAGAAAATTGGAATGACCGAATTGTTTCGCGTGTTTTTACGCATAGGTTTACTGTCCTTTGGTGGGCCGGCAGCGCAGATTGCCCTGATGCACCGCGAGCTGGTCGAGCGGCGTGCTTGGCTGAACGAGTCGCAATTTCTCAATGCACTGGGGTTTTGTATGTTGCTGCCGGGGCCTGAAGCTATGCAGTTGGCGACTTATGCCGGCTGGCGCTTGCGCGGTACACTCGGTGGATTAATGGCCGGTTTGCTCTTTGTGCTGCCAGGTGCTGTGGTGATTTTGGCGCTGGCGGTGCTCTACGTGAGCTACGCTGAACTTCACCTAGTGACGGTGCTCTTTCTAGGCATTAAGGCGGCGGTGGTCGCCGTGGTGATTCAGGCGCTGTTGCGCATCGCAGGCAAAGCCCTCATACAGCGTCGACACTGGCTGATCGCGGGGCTCAGCTTTATCGCACTCTTTTTCTTTGCGCTGCCCTTCCCAATCGTGGTGTTGTGCGCCGCACTGCTCGGTTATTTCTCATCAACGAATGCAGCGCAGGGTGTTGAAACTGCGGCGCTTCCTCGTAAACGCACAGCTGTGAATACGGCTGTATTGGGTGCTGTGGTGTGGTTTACTCCCCTCGTGCTGGTGGCGCTGCTGGGCGCTGAGCAGCTGTTGTTAGACGTCGCAGCTTTCTTCTCTAAACTGGCGGTTGTCACTTTCGGCGGTGCTTACGCTGTGCTGGTGTACATGGCGCAAGATGTGGTGAGTACCTTTGGCTGGCTAGAAGCGCCGCAAATGATAGATGCGCTGGGGCTGGCTGAGACGACACCGGGGCCGCTCATCTTAGTGACGGAGTTTGTCGGCTTTCTCGCCGGCTACAATCAAGGCGGTCTAGTGTTGGGGATAGCGGCGGCAGCGCTGACGCTCTGGGTGACTTTTGTTCCCTGTTTTATCTGGATTTTTTGCGGTGCACCCTATCTCGATTGGCTCGCGGGGCAGACGCGTCTGAAGTCCGCACTGGCGGCTATCACCGCGGCGGTGGTGGGCGTGATGCTCAATCTGTCGATCTGGTTTGCCCTGCATGTGCTATTTGCTGAAGTAGATGCCAGACACATCGGCCCGCTGCAGCTGTGGCAGCCGCAGTGGCAGAGTTTGAACCTCATCGCCCTCGGGCTCTGTGCGTTGGGTGCCCTGTTGTTGTTCAAGTTGCGCTTTGGTGTGGTGCGTCTGCTGTTGAGCTGCGCGGCACTGAGTTGGGCGCTCTCGAGTTTTGCAGTGTTTGCGTGAGCGGGGTAATAAATCCTTATCAAGTCTAAGGCCTTGATTTTTAATGTAGTTGTTAAGATATTGCCCAGTTAAGGCTTCTTCCAACATCCCAGTAAAAACGCCCCGCGCTGGCAGTTGCCTGCACGGCCCTCGCGCTCGATTTCTCTGGCCTGCCCAGGCGAGGTGTCTTTGGCGAAGTGCACTGCACTCTGGGTCGTGCCGGGTAGTGTTGTCAGCGCCAGTAAGTCATCTGGGCTGCGAAAGTAGCTCTTGTTGAACAGTGAGCTAGGATCGGCGGCTGCCTTAGCGCGTCGGCGTGTGGCCCAAGGGCTGAGTTTATTGAGTGTGGTGACGACAACGGTTCCGCCTGGGCGGGTAACGCGCAATAGCTCAGCGAGCGCGCGGTCACCGAGACACTTTTGTCGAAGTGGTTGTCGTCGAAAGGCAGCGCCAGCATATCGGCGACACAAAACTGTTGCTGCGGCAGGCGCCGTTTGGCCGCTTGCAGCATAGGCCTTGAGATATCTAAGCCGGTAAGCGTAGCGCCAGACTCGACGATAGGGGGGCTGAATAGGCCGCTGCCACAGCCTGCATCGAGAATAGATTCACCGGCCTTAGGTGACAGATGCGCAAGTAGGAGATCCAGCTCCACCTCTTTGATCACTTGGCCGATTGGCGTTTCAAACCAAGACGCGTACGGGTCGACCCAGCTGTCGAATAATTGGCTCATTTTGCGCTCCTTTATAAAGGCTCATCTGAGCAGAATTGGCGCGGCTTCGCGTGTACCAGGGAGCAATTTCATACAGAGCCAGCTAGTAAACTACCACTGTATCAGCGGCTAAAAGAGGGCGCTCATTTGTGTCTTAATGGCCTCTACACTAAGCGCCACGGCGGGCGGTGTGTTGTGAGCAAAGGCGTGCAGCGCATAAATGGGGTTTTCTGGCAGACTGAATTGTTCAGTGAGGATGACAATTTCGCTGTCTTGGCCATCTAGTAGAAAGCTGGGAATTAAGCCCAGCCCCGCACCTTGGCGGACCATGGCAAGCACAGTGTGAATAGAGTTGGCAAAGCGGTCGGCGCGAAAGTTGAGTGCCAGTATTTCGCCGTGCGAGCTCTTAAGGTTGTGCTCTATACGCACGCCTTGCCAGCTGTTGGCAATGTAGTGGCAGCTCTGCAAGGTGCTGCTGCACGCCAGCAATTCTGTGGGGCTCAGTGCCAGTTCGGTGAGGTATTTGCGGCCGATGCAGAGGTGGTCGCGAAAGCTGCCGATGCGCTGTTGACGGTATTCGCTGTCGTCTAGCTCGCCGACGCGAATGGCGAGATCTATTTGCTGTTCGATCAAATCGACGCGTTTCTCCTGGGCTTGAATGCTCGGCGTTATTTGCGGATGTGTAGCGACAAGCCCGCCGATGGCCGGCGCGACCAGGGTATCGATCAGGGCGTGAGGAGCGCTAATGGTCAATTCGCCACTGGGCATTTGCTGTGCGATACGCGCATCGCGCCAAGCGATGGTGTTAAGGGCATCGATTTGCTGGCACTGTTGATAAAAGCGGCGCCCCGCTGGCGTCAGTACCTGGCGTCTAGTGGTGCGGTTCAACAGCTGCAGCTGCAGTGCCTGCTCTAAGGTTCCAAGCTGTTGGCTGACAACCGATTTTGAGAGTGAGAGCTGCTCGGCCGCCGCGCTGACCGAGCCCTGTTCAACCACTGTCTTGAAAACCATCATATGGCGTAGATATTTGTGGAGCATGCGAAAAAATCCGTCACCTTCTCTGTGATAACTAAGGGGTAAACTACCCTAAACAGGGCCGCACTGATCACGGGTAACAAAGCGCAGTTAATAGCTAAGCCCCCACACGTTTTTGCTAATTGTTCGAAATTATAGAACAGATCTTGCTATTTTTGTCTGTTTTTCGTTTTAGTGGTGTGGCCTATACTGCCCGCACATTAACTTTTCGAGGTCAGACAAATGAGCGATACCCTTTTAGCTGCAGTGCAGCAGGCGAGCCAAACGTGGAAAAATGCCTTCAACAGCGGCGATGCAGCCGGTTGTGCGGCGCAGTACGAAAGTGACGCTGTCATGCACGCGCGCCCTTTTGGCACTTTCACCGGCACCGCTGAAATTACAGCGTTCTGGCAACAACTGATCGACGGCGGCTACAGCGATGTAGAGTACATCGAGCCCAAGCTTGAAGTGGTTGATGAACAGAGCGTGCTGCTCAGCTCAGGCTGGAAGATGAACAAGGCCGCCGGTGTTATTCACCGTGAGCTCTGGGTACTTCAGAGCGATGGCAGCGCTAAGTTGCGCGAAGATGACTTCGAAGCGCAGAGCTAAAGTCACATGGGCCTGGGCTGAGTGGATCTGCCCAGGTCTATTTATTAATGAGTTTTGTTCAAAACGAACGGTTTTTATATTCCTCTTTTGAGCTTTTTTCCCTGTAGCGCTTTCTCTTGCCTTACCTAAGACGTCACAAATAGACGCTAATTTACTGCGAAAATCTACCTTCGCTGTATCAGTGTTGCAATATAGATACTAGGAAAAGCTAGTATTTGGCAAATCTTCGTAGCAATTGTTTTTCTGTGAAATTAAACTGCAGTTGTTTGATTTCAAAGGATTAAATATTCACGATTTGCGATACAATCGCGCCTCGTTTAAAAGTATCAAGGATGTAACATGAAGAAAGCTCTCATCTGCAGTGCACTGTGCACGGCACTTATTTCCCCACTCACCCAAGCAGAGGATGCCGGTTTCTACGCCGGTGCATCGATCGGGCGCATGGCGATCGATTTTGACGAGACCAGCCTCAACGATGCGACGACAAATGTTGCCAAGCTATTTGTCGGCTATGACTTCAATCGCTATTTAGCGTTGGAAGGCACTTATTACGACGCTTCCACCTACAAGACTAATACTGCAGTCAAAGGTGACGTCAGCGGCTATGCCGTTTCTATTGTCGGTAACTTACCGGTCGCTGAAAACACGAAGTTATTTGCTAAGATTGGCCACTTTGACGGTCGTGATAAATGGCACGATGACACCGTTAACGGCACGATAGATAAAGACGGTGCTATCTTTGGTTTAGGTGCAAGCTACAGCTTAGGTGACTGGGCGATTCGCGCCGAGTACGAGCGCGCCAAAGATAAAGACTTGATTGAGATGTACAGCGTGGGTGTACAGTACAAGTTTTAAGCACATTTGCAGTGAGAAACGCCCTATCAGTGATAGG
>JBMZCU010000198.1:4655-6430 GCA_049613705.1 Pseudomonadales bacterium
TTTGTTAGTGCCATTTAAACCTGAGTCTGTTCACCTGTTGCAGGAGCATCTGCAGACTTGGCGCGGCGCAAGTCGTTGATCAGCGCTTTGAGCAGTGCAAGTGTCATCAGTGCCATGATGATCGAGAAGGGAACGGCGGCAATGATCATTGCCGATTTGATCGCACCGAGCCCACCGGCTACCAAGAGCACGGCGATAACCGCCGTGAACATCACACCCCAGATCACGATGTGGGTTTTACTGCGATTGGGCAGCACGCCGACAGAGTTAATCGTGTTGACACAGAGGATAGCGGAGTCAGCTGAAGTGACCAAGAAAGTCGTCAGCAGCACCAACACGATCAGCGTCAAGATAGGGTAGATCGCATCGGATACCAGCAGTTTCATTGTCATGAACAGCTGTGCTTCTTGACCTGCACCGCTAATCGCACCTGCGGCTTGGCCGCTGAGCTCTAAGTCAATCGCTGTGCCGCCGAGGAAGGCGAACCAGACGAATGAGACGAGTGTTGGGGCCAGCATAGCGCCGACAATAAATTCGCGGATAGTACGCCCTTTAGAGATGCGTGCTAGGAAGAGGCCGACAAAAGGTGCAAAGGCGATCCACCAAGCCCAGATGAAGACTGTCCACCAGCCTGACTGCCAGGAGTGCAGTGATTTGCCAGGATCTTCATCGCTCGCCGCCCAGTAAGTGAACAACTGAGTAGGCAGTTCAGCCAAGTAGATCAGCGTGCCCTCGAACAGTGCGTTAAACGCCAGTGCAGTAGCACCGAAGATCAAGAAGAAGGCGAGCAGTGCAGCAGAGAGCCCCATGTTGATGTTGGAAAGCCACTTGATACCCTTGCCGACACCGGACATCGCTGAGACGATAGACAGTCCCATCACAATAACCAGCGCGAAGATCATGCCCACAGTAGACGGTGATTTATCGGCGTTTAGCAGCCATTCAAAACCGAACACTTCGTAGATCCCCGAAGCGTACTGGCTGACACCGAAACCTACAGTTACAGCAACGCCCAGAACAGTCGCGATAACCGCTGAAATGTCGACAACGTGCCCCAGTGGTCCTTCGAGTGCACGGCCAAAGATAGGCGTTAACGCTGAGCGAATGGTCAGTGGTAAACCGCGATTGTAGCTGAAGAAGGCCAAACTGACGCCAATGATGGCGTAGCAGCCCCAGGCGCTGAGGCCCCAGTGGAAGAAGGCCCACTTCATCGATGGCAACACGTTATCTGCCGCATTGGCTGAGGCGAGGCCTAGGATAGTGTCAGGGTTGTTGGCGAAGTGGTAGAGAGGCTCTGCGGTCGCATAGGTCATCATGCCGATACCGATACCGGCGCCGAACATCATAGAAACCCATGAGAAGTAAGAGAACTCAGGCTTGTCGTCGGCCTTGCCGAGCTTGGCTTTGCCAAGGCTAGGTACCAGTGCCAGCACAAAGCAGACCACCACGAAGCAGCCCATCACATAAATGTACCAGGCGCCTAAGTTGGTGAAGGACCAGTTTTGAATGGCGCTAAGCACATTACCGGCTCCCTCGGGGTTCATCGCCGCCCAGATAACGAGCAAAATCACTAAGATTTTGGCGCCTAGGGTAACGAATTGGTTAAAACCTTGGTAGAAACCGTTAGATGAGGTCTCTACCTGGAGGTCAGTTATCGCTTTTTTTATTGTCATAACATTTTCCACATTGAATGAAATACTGCGCTTAGCACTGCCGTTAAAGGAAGGTATGAACAAGTCCAAAACGCCTCTGGCGCACAGGGCGGTTTACGATTG
>JBMZCU010000199.1:0-6417 GCA_049613705.1 Pseudomonadales bacterium
CCGTGCAATTTTTCGCTACTCTGGCTGGGCAGCTATGGTCTCTGTTTCGAGAGCTTTAGTTGTTTATATGCTGCTCTACGCAGGTATTGTGACTGTCTTTAGCATCCCCGGGATTCCCAGAACAATCGGCTTGATCCAACCGCTGTTACTGTTTTTCTTTATCGCGGGCTCACGCACACTGGTGCGCTTTTGGTTGGGTGGGCTCTATCAAAGTCAGTTACAGCGTGCAGCCTTACCCAAGGCGCTTGTTTACGGCGCAGGATCCGCTGGACGACAGTTGGCAGTAGCCCTGGCGAACAGCTATGAAATGCAGATTGCTGGTTTTCTGGATGATGATGAGCGTTTACACGGTCAGACACTTAATCGGCATCCGGTGTTTGCCGCGGACGATTTAGAAGGGCTTATTGAATCGAAATCTGTCACCCATGTACTGCTGGCGATACCTTCGGTAAATCGACAAAGGCGCAATGAGATTCTCAAGCAAATAGGGCATCTGCCCGTCGCCGTTCGAACCCTGCCTTCGCTGGTTGATATCGCAGAGGGGAAAGTGACGACCTCGGATCTGCGTGATTTAGATGCCGATGATTTACTGGGGCGAGAGCCTGTCGCTCCCAATCACTTGTTACTGTCGAAGAAAATAACAGACAAGGTTGTATTGGTGACCGGTGCTGGTGGTTCTATCGGTTCAGAATTGTGCCGTCAAATCGTGAAGCTCAAACCTGCTAAATTGCTGCTGATAGAGCTAAGCGAGTATGCGCTGTACTCGATACACGCAGAACTTGAAGCCGGCTTTGCTAAAACAGAAGCGCACAGTTGCGAAATCGTGCCGCTCTTGGCGTCGGTCCAGGATGAGCGCCGAATAAATGAAATTATGTCGCTTTGGCGCCCTGATACTCTTTACCACGCCGCAGCTTACAAGCATGTTCCTCTGGTTGAGCACAACTTACCGCAAGGTGTACGTAACAACGTGATCGGCACTTTGAATACGGCAAGGGCTGCAATATCGAACGAGGTCGCAGATTTCGTTTTGATCTCCACCGATAAAGCTGTGCGACCGACTAACGCAATGGGGGCCAGCAAGCGTTTGGCAGAGATGTGTTTGCAGGCACTCTTTGCCCAAATAGCTGTTTCAGGTGAAGCTCTCACAAGGTGCTCCATGGTTCGCTTTGGCAATGTGTTGGGCTCTTCAGGATCTGTAATTCCAAAGTTTAGAGAACAAATCAAAGACGGCGGGCCTATTACGTTAACCCATGCTGATATTACGCGCTTCTTCATGACAATCCCTGAGGCGGCTCAGCTAGTCATTCAAGCAGGTGCTATGGCAAAGGGGGGCGAAGTGTTCGTCTTAGATATGGGGTCGCCAGTAAAGATTGTAGACCTTGCCAGGCGTATGGTGGAACTATCTGGATTATCCATCAAAGACGCTGATACACCTGAGGGCGATATTGAAATCCAAGTAACTAAATTGCGGCCTGGGGAAAAGCTTTATGAAGAGCTTTTGTTGGGGGATGATCCGCAGCCGACAGCTCATGCCAAGATTATGCACGCGCAAGACCCTTTTATTCCCTGGCATGAGCTGGAAGTAGAGTTACGTGAAATGCAGGCATTGATAGAAACAGGTTGTGCGGAAAAGGTGCGTGAGGCTCTACAGCGTTTAGTCAGCGGTTATCAGCCCAGCAGTGAAATTGCAGATTGGGTATATCTAGAAAAGGAAAAAGCTGTCTAGCGGATTTTTAGGGGAGTTAAAAGCGCACAACAAGCCAAAATATCGATGACAGAGTCTAAACAGTCAGCTCTGTCATCGAAAGGGTTTTGTTATGCTGAAATAAGCCCCTGTGCTTCGGCTAATGTCTTATCCATCACAGTAAGAATCATCTCAACATCTTGCGCTTCTATGGTAAGCGGGGGCCTGATCTTGAGAATATTATCGGCAGGGCCTTCGGTTCCCATCAAGATGCGGTTTTCGCGCATTCGATTCTTCACATAATCAGCGACTTGAGTGCCTGGTGTGCGGCTCGCTTTATCAGTGACAAGGTCTAAGCCTATGAAGAGCCCCTGACCGCGTACGTCTCCTACAATGTCGTACTTTTCTTCGAGCACTCTAAGACCGTTAAGTAAGCGTTCGCCCATCAGTTGAGCGTTCTGCGCCAGTTGTTCATCGTCGACGATATCCAGCACTTCCTTACCCATGCGACAGGATAGGTTAGAACCACCAAAAGTTGAGAAATATTCGGGCCCCTTAGCAAAGCTATCGGCAATGGCGCGCGTGGTTACAAGCACACCCAGAGGATGGCCATTGCCGATTGGTTTACCCAGGACCACAATATCGGGGGTTACCTGTTGCTGTTCAAAGGCAAAGTAGTGCTCACCTAAGCGCCCAAGCCCTGTTTGTACTTCATCGGCGATACAGATCCCCCCTGCGGCGCGAATCCGCTGATAGACACCTTGTAAGTAACCTGGCGGTGGAATAATTTGTCCGCCGACACTGGGGAACGTCTCTGCGATAAAGCCCGCCAACTTTCCTCCGCGCTGCAGGATATTGTCGATGGCATCATCGACGAGAGCCGCGTATTTTTCACCGCGCTGTGCATCGCCACGGCGAAAGGTACCGCGATACTCATCTGCAACCTCCACCAGGTGCACCCAATCGGCTTGGCCGACCCCGCCCTTGGCATTAAACTTATAAGCTGAGATATCAATGGCACCTGTGGTGTTGCCATGATAGCCGTGGTCGGGGGTGATCATATCTTTACCGCCGGTATGCGCGCGCGCAAGTCGCAGGGCGAGCTCATTTGCCTCTGTGCCAGAATTAACGAAGAAACAGACGTCTAGCGACTCGGGCATACGGCTGAGAATTTTGTCGGCGAAGGCTGTTTGCGCAGGGTGTAAGTAACGCGTATTTGAATTCATCCTCGCTAATTGGTCGCTGGCAACTTGTTGGATGCGAGGGTGAGCGTGCCCGACGTGAGGCACATTGTTGTAGCTGTCTAGATATGGGCGCCCCCACTCGTCGAATAAATGATGTTTCCAGCCGCGCATGAACATCACAGGGTCTGTATAGGTCAATTTTAAGTTCTCGCCAAAGGATGCTTTACGCTTGGCGAGAATGTCACTTTTCTGGGTTGGCTTGAAGCCTGTTTTGCTATCGCTCAAGTTTAGCAGTGGCGCAGGATTAGGACATAAGGCGTTCCACAGCGCAAGCTCGTCTGGGTCGACAGCGCCTGGCCAGTCGTAGTCGATACCTTGGAGCGTCAGTGCAAGTTGGAAGTGCAAGTGTGGATTCCAGCCACCGTTGCCGTTGACATCCCCAAGGCGGGCAAAGGCTTGACCGCGCTCCAGTTGTTGGCCTGCAGTGAGCGCTGCGACGGAGTGAGGGTCAAGGTGGCCGTAGAGCGTAAAAAAAGTATCCCCTTTATCCGTGGTGTGACTTAGGATGACGACACCGCCGTAATCTAGATAATCGCTGCGATTTTCACAGTAGATAACTTTCGCCGCTTGCGGTGCATGCACCGGTGTGGCTGCGGGAGCAAAAGCGTCAACGCCGAGGTGTACTGTGCGCCGATTACTCGCTTTGTACGGCCCTTTGCGAAAGGCGTCTTCGGTGTAGACGAGGCGTGGCTCGTTGTAATACCCGAGCCATATACCTTCATCGGGTCGATAGCAGCCGCCGACTGTTCGCGCTTCCTCTGCGGTGAGGGCAAACGGGTTTTGCGGTGAGGTTGAGGCTTCTACAGAGAGGGAGCGCATAGGAGCATCGTTCAAATCTTGCGCCATTACCGGGGCGAAATTGCCACGCTGACTGTCAAGGTATTCACAGATAGCCTCGGCGCTGTCGGTGATTGGATGGCCGCAAGCGATGCGTAACCTAAGGCTAATCATCGCCTGATTGACGTCACGGCCTTCCAGGAACTGCCAGGCAGGGCCTTGGCTGATGGTAATATACGGGTCCTCAGGATTTTCTTTGGCCATTAGGGTCGAGTTGACAACGCTAACAGCTAAGCGCATTCGTAGCAGTGGCCACAGCATGTCCAGCTCATGTGGCTGCAGTGGGCATTGACTGTGGTAGCCGGCTACTAAGTGTTCGAGAGTTTTTTCTGGGTTGTCGCTATCGAGTACCGCATAGGCCGCTGTGATTGCCAGATCACATATACGCGGTCCAGCACACATATCCCCTAGGTCTATAACACCGCTGACTGCAGGCGCGTGTTGCAATGAACCGCTAATCAGCAAGTTGTAGTCGTTAACATCGTTGTGAATGGCTTGGGTAGGCAGCGAGCGCAGCCTGGGCAGTAGTTGTTGGTAGTGTTCGATAACCACTTCGACGAGTTGGCGGCGCGCGAGGTTGTCAATGACATGGCTATAATCAGCAATCCAATCAGCTTGGCACAAATTCCATTTAAAGTCGCGACGCATCGCCGCGTGTTGAAAGTGCTTAAGCGCAGTATCCATAGCACCGACGGTGGCGCCTATGTCATAACTCAAACTATGACTTTTGGCATTGAAGTCAGCGTAAGTTGTCCCAGGTAGCTTTTGTAACAGCCAGATGACACGCAACACCCCGTCTTCATCTTCTGCGCTGCAATAGAGCTCGCCTTGTAGCGTTTTAATTACATCAGGTACGGGGAGATTAGGTGCGTGCTGTCGCAAGTGATCAAAGGTGCGGCACTGTAGATCGATGAAATCTTCTTCGCAGTTGGGGCGCATGACTTTAAGTACACCGTCGCAGTCGCCTGTCGTGAGGAAATTGAGGTCGTATTCGCCGTCTAAGGGGCGCAGTTGAACATCGATTCCCCATATTTCTTTTAAGACCTGGGACCAGTGATTTGTCATACCTGATATACCTTTTATGTAATTGTTCTAATTATTAAAATAGCGGAATGTTTACGTACAGCGCAAGCACAAATCCAGCGCTTATTCGTTGAATTTTACGCCCGCTTCGATCGCACTTAGAGAGCGCTGTGAGCGTGTTCATCATAATCGCCTAGCGAGCGCAGGGATAATAGTTATTTTCTAGCCTTGTTATCGGTCATGGCTATAGCAAAGCCATTTTGCTATTCATTTTTCCTTATGGCTGGGGTTTGCACTCGCCCCTTACTGTTGGCCAGTGCTAAGATGGCGCCACGATTTTGCGCTCACTGTTATAGCGCTGCAACAATAAGGAAAAAATATGCAAACTATACATTGGATAGGTACAGGGCTCTCGGCAATCCCCGGTTTGAGACGTTTGATAGAGGCAAAGTACGATGTCATTGTTTACAACCGCTCGGTGGATAAAGCTCAGCAAGCGGTAGGTGACCTCACGGACAAAATTGTTAAGTTTGACCTTGCTGAAATGTCCTCGCACGTAGCGGCGAAGGATGTAGTGGTTTCTATGCTGCCTGGCGACTTTCACGTGCCACTGGCTAAGCTCTGCTTGGAAAACGGCGCGCACTTTGTTTCAAGCTCTTATATCTCTGACGAAATGCGGGCTTTAGATGCTCAGGCAAAGGCGGCAGGTCTGTGTGTCGTGAATGAAGTAGGCTTAGACCCAGGGCTAGATCACAGTATGGCGCACGCGCTGATTGATGTGTATCGCGCAAGTGAGCAGTTTGAAAAGAGTAATGTTCACAGCTTTACCAGTTACTGCGGTGGTTTGAGTGAGCAGGTCAACGATTTCTGTTACAAATTCAGCTGGTCGCCATCGGGGGTGTTAAAAGCGCTGCGCAATACTTCAGTAAGTTTATTAAACGGTGAGAAATACACCGTTACTGAGCCTTGGAATGCAGTCGATGAATTTCCGCTGGTGACCTCTTGGGGAACTGAAGTGTTTGAGGTTTACCCCAATCGTGATTCGCTACCCTTTATCGAGCAGTATCATATGAACGATGGCTGGAACATCGACCAGTTTGTACGTGGTACATTGCGTTACAAGGGTTGGAAGAACGCTTGGCAGCCAATTTTTAGGCAAATTGAAGCTGGCATGGACGATGCGGCTATCGACACCTTGAGCGATCAACTTTGGCAAGATAATGCCCTTGCAGATGGCGAAGCTGATCGCGTTGTCCTCGCAGTGACACTTAAAGCGGTGCGCGATGGGCAGGTAGTATGGCATCAGACATATGCACTTGATGCTATTGGCGACAGTAAAGGGTCGGCGATGGCGAAGCTGGTGTCTCTGCCTGTGAGTTTGGCAATTGAGGCTGTTATCAAGGGTGAAATCGGCAGCGGTGTAACAGCGGCCCCAGACAGCCCTGAATTGGTGGAGCGCTGGTTGAATTGCGCGGCACAGACGACGGAAAAGTTCGCCTTAATCGATCACTTGAAATAAACTATAGCGACAGCGAAAACGCGGGGTAACCCGCGTTTTTTTTGTCTATTTATACACCCATTTGGCTGTGCAGTTACAGAGAGAACACATGATTATTTACGCGGCGATCG
>JBMZCU010000200.1:0-6381 GCA_049613705.1 Pseudomonadales bacterium
CACTGACAGGGTCGTTATACCCAGTGGCTTAGAAGATCACCGCGCGTTAAGCGGCGGTGATCAGTCTATTATTGCTAATGAATACCCTAGGCCTCAGCGTAGGCCTTTCTCACTTCCTCACCAATAATCTCAATGCCTGATTTAACCGTGGCGCTGTCGGCCGCGTAAGAGACGCGGATACACTGGCGCTTGTGTGCCCAGTCATCCTCGATGCCGACAAAGAAATTGTGCCCGGGCACGATAATCACACCGCGCGCTTTGAGCCTGGCGTAGAGTTCTTGGGAATCTATCGGCAAGTCGTCAAACCACAGCCAGAGAAAGATCGCACCTTCCGGTTTGTGGATTCTAAAGGGCAGTCCCGCCAAACTCTGGCGCAGCCAGTCGCAGCTTGCGAGCGCTTTTTCGCGATAGAAAGGGGTAATGTGCTCGCTGCACAGCTCGGACAGCTGATTGTTTGCAAACAGCGGCTGGGCAATGGCGGGGCCTAAGTTGCCACAGGCGAGGCTGATCACAGTGTTGGCCTTAGTATAGGCTTGGATGATAGCTTCACTGGCGACTATGATACCTGTGCGTGCGCCGGGCAGGCCGAGTTTGGAGAGGCTCAGCGCGAGTATAGTGTTGTCGTTCCAGTGCGGCTTGGCATCGTTAAAGATGATGTTAGGGAAGGGAAGACCGTAGGCGCCGTCGATGAACAGCGGGATGTCGCGCTCGCAGGCGATCTCATCGAGATGGGCAATTTCGTTGTCTGTCAGCACATTGCCTGTGGGGTTGGTTGGCCGCGAAACACACAGTGCAGCGACGCTGTCATCCAGTGACAGCTCAGAAAAATCAACCCGGTATTTGAACAGCTGCTCGTCGAGTAATTCTATTTTGGGTTTAGTCGCGCTGAAAAAGGACTCGCTCAAACCGGTGTCGGCGTAGCCCAAATACTCCGGGGACAAGGGGAGGTGAATACGGCGCTGGCTGCCGTCCCTCATACGCCCGGCAAACATATTGTAGAGCACGAAAAAAGCCGACTGGCTACCGTTGGAAATGGCGATGTTGTGCTCGCTGATTGCCCAGCCGAACTCGCGCTTTAAGTAGCGCGCCAGCTCGCGGCGAAAACTGCGCTCACCCTGGGGTGACTGGTAGCGCCCGAGTAAATTTAAACGCTGCTCGGGGTCTTGCAGTAGAGTTTCAATACGCTGTTGAAAAACGTGCTCCATCGCCGGGATCTGTCCGGGATTGCCGCCGCCCATCATGATAGCGTCGGGGTTTTCCAATAGTGCGTTGCCTAAATCGTCCATCAATTCGACGGCACCTGATTGCGCGGAGAATTTCTCTCCGAAGGCGGATAGTTTCACGTGTTCTCTTCCATTGTGTAATCTGCACCCACTTGTGGTGGGTATGAGTGTGTAACTGCTTGATAGCGTAATGATAACACCGGCAGATATAGAGTGAAGAGGCAAGTCTACACTGTCGCCGCGAATGATGAGAAATCTTCTCCCACTACGCGCGCGCAGTGGGAGAAACGGGGCTAAGCTCTTATTTTTTCATTTTTAGGGTCGTACAACGATGTGAGTGAGGGGGTTGCCTTAAAGCGCTCACAGGCGATGTCAATCTCATAATCAGCATTGAGGATGTAATCGGCATCGATTGGGTGATCCGCTTTCACATATCCTAGCCCAACAGCAGCCCCGACTGTGTGGCCGTAAGCGCCGCCTGTTAGGTAGCCGACGATCTCACCGTTGCGCAAGATAGCTTCGAAGTGGTGTAGCAGTGGGGCGCTGTCCGCTAACTTGAAAGATACCAGGCGTTTGTAACAACCTTTAGCCCGCTGTGTATCCAGTGCTTGCTGGCCGATAAAGCCCTGGGCTTTTTGTCTGTCAGCAGTAAAAGACAGGCCGGCTTCTAATAGGGTGTCTTCATCGGTAATATCTTCTCCCCAGTGGCGGTAACCTTTCTCTAAGCGCAGGGAGTTGATGGCGTGGAAGCCCACGTGTTTGAGATCGAAGGTTTGGCCCGCTTCACAGATACGCTCGAAGACATGAGCGGCAAACTCGGTGGGGATATACAGTTCCCACCCCAGCTCGCCGACGTAGGTAATGCGCAGTGCGCGCACCTTGGCATAGCCGATAAACAGTTCTTGCGAGGTGGCGAAAGGGAAGTGCTGATTACTTAAATCTGTATCGGTTAAGGTGCTCAGCAGTTTGCGAGATGCTGGCCCCATTACATTGAGCACGGCGTAGGCTGAAGTGACATCGGTGACAGTGACACGACTTTCTGGGTCGATGTTCTTTTGCAGCCAATCCATGTCGCGAATCTGGGTGGCGACCCCGCTGACTAGTAGATAGTTATCCTCGCCTGTGCGAGTCACCGTGATATCAGCTTCAATGCCGCCGCGCGGGTTTAGCATCTGGCAGTACACGACTTTGCCTAGGGGGACGCTCATATTCGCCGTACACAGTCGGTTGAGTTCAGATTCTGCATCCTGCCCTTGAATGTGAAACTTGGTGAAACTGCTCTGGTCGATAAGGCCGACATTTTCGCGCACCGCGCGGTGTTCATCGCCGCTGTAGTCGAACCAGTTCTGGCGAAAATAAGAGTAATGGTACTGTGCAGTAACGCCTTCAGGGGCAAACCAGTTGGGCCGCTCCCAACCCTGTGCTTCACCGTGGCAGGCACCGAGCGTCTTAAGTTGTTCGTAGAAAGGTGAGCGTCGGGCGCCGCGCGCGGTCTCGAATTGGCGATTGGGCCAGCGTAGATCGTAGAGTAGACCCAGAGATTCCTGCACCCGGTCGTAGAGATAGCTCGGGCTGCTCTGAAAGGGCTGGGCGCGGCGTATATCGACATCCCACAAATCCATGGAAGCATGCCCGTTAATGATTTGCTCTGCGAGCATTTTTCCGGCGCCGCCACTAGAGCCAATGCCGACGGAATTAAAGCCAGCAGCCACGTACATATTTTTGAGCTCTGGTGCTTCACCTAAGTAATAGCGCACATCGGGAGTAAAACTCTCCGGGCCGTTAAAGTGCAGTTGAATGCCTGTTTGTTCGAGCTGTGGAATGCGGTGAATCGCAGCCTCGAGAATAGGCTCCATCTGGTCCCAGTCATCGGGCAATTGATCGAACTCGAAATCTTTAGGGATACCTTGCATGCCCCACGGCTTAGCGCGGTGCTCGAAAGCGCCGACGAGTAACTTGCCGGCATCTTCTTTGAAGTAGACGCGCCCGTTTTGATCGCGCAGTGAGGGCATACCCTGTGCTAAGCCTTGCATGGCTTCAGTCACTACGTAGAAGTGTTCAGTAGCGTGCAGGGGAACATTGACCTTGGCCAGTGCGCCCATTTCACGCCCCCACATGCCGGTACAGTTGACCACGACATCGGCCTTTATCTCGCCTTTATCGGTAATGACTCCACTGGCGCGGCCATTGTGTTGAGTGATTTGAGTGACTGCAGTGTGCTCGAAAATTTGCGCGCCGCCCATCTTGGCGCCCTTGGCATAAGCTTGTGTAGTGTCGATGGGGTTGGCCTGTCCCTCGCCTGGCATAAAGACCGCACCGACCAGATCTTGGGTATTCATCAGCGGCCACATCTCACCGGCTTGCTCGGGGCACAGTACATCGACCTGCAGACCGAAGCAGCGTCCCATCGCCGCGCTACGCTTGAGTTCGTGAAAACGCTCCTGGCAGGCGGTGACCACCAGCGCGCCGTTCTCGCGATAGCCGGTGGCTTGTCCGGTTTCGGCCTCTAAATCGCGCAGCAGCTGTGCGGTGTACTGCGCCAGGCGCGTCATGTTGTAGGTTGCGCGCAATTGGCCAATCATGCCGGCTGCGTGCCAGGTTGTGCCGCAAGTAAGTGTTTTGCGCTCTAATAGAACCACGTCTTTGCAGCCCAATTTCGTCAAGTGATAGGCTACAGAGCAGCCGATGACGCCGCCGCCAATGATGACAACCCGCGCGTGGCTGGGCAATTGTTTCTCATTCATATGTTCTCTCGATACGGGTAGTGGATGGGTGTTTTATAAACAAAATGTAACCGGTTACATTTTGTTATACGCCAGCTTTGTGAAAGAGTCTAGGATATTTTCATTTGGATTGAGTTTTGAGTGAATTGCTTCATAATGATTGGCCAAGATTGATGGAAATGGCGTTGATAGAGCAATGCAAGGTTGTAAGCGGGTACAAAAGAATAAGCCGACAGTGCGGGATGTGGCTAAGCTGGCGCAGACTTCTACAGCAACAGTTTCGCGTTATTTTAATACGCCAGATGCGGTGCGCCCTAAGCTGAGAGAGAGGATAGAGGTGGCCATCGCCGAGCTCAATTATTTACCTCACAGCGCGGCTCGTGCACTTAATACGAATGAGACGCGTACAGTTGGGGCGATAGTACCCACCCTGGCGCATGCCCTGTTTGCTCAGGCTCAGCAAGGCTTGCAGCAAACGCTAGCCAAAGCTGGTTACACCTTGTTGAGTGCCTGCTCTAACTTCGATCCGCAAGAGGAAGAGGCGGCGCTTAGCGCAATGCTTTCAAAGGGGGTTGATGCTGTCATGCTGGTTGGCGCGCTTCACACAGACAGGGTGTATGATTTACTGCAGCGTTACGCTGTGCCCTATGTCAACACTTGGGTTTACGATGCCAGCTCACAGCACCCGAGCATTGGCTTTGACAATCAGCAAATCAGTGCGCAGGTGGCAGATTATTTACAGGATTTAGGGCATCGTCGTATCGCTGTTATCACAGGCCTACTGGCACACAATGATCGCACCCAGGCACGCTTACAAGGTGTGCAGAGCGCGCTACAAGCGCGCGGTAATGAATTGGCAGCGCAGTGCATCATTGAGCGCGAATTTAGCGTGGCGGCCGGGCGCGAAGCTTTTATTCAACTCATGTCGCAGGCCGAACCTGTAACGGCAATTATCTGCGGCTCCGATTTGTTCGCCATTGGTGCATTACTTGAGGCGCAGCGTATGGGTATAAATGTGCCCCAGAGCGTCTCGATCACAGGTTTCGATAACATGGAGTTAGCTGCTCAATTCAACCCAGGGCTTACCACTGTGCAGATACCTTCGTTAGAGATGGGAGAGGCGGCAGCAGATCATCTATTGGCGCGCCTAGCCGGTAAGGATGTTGCACAGCATCGCGAGCTTGAAGCCACCTTGGTTGTCAGGGGAACGACGGCGGCTCTACTTAGACGCTAAGCACTAGGCATTGTCATGGACAAGGGCTCTCAAGGTTATCGATAGTGCACTGTAAGGTGCTTTTTGTGCGCGGGTATACTGCAGCGTGCTACTAGCGGCCTCTGCACGCTGTGCTGGCGATTCTAAGATGCCTCTTTAACCGGGTGGGTCCGTTGTTAGGGGCGTGAGTGGCCAAGGTTAAGTGCCGCAGGCGCTGGTGGCGCGCCTCACTTCATCGACTCAAAAGCGCGAGTAAGACTAATTTGGATAGTGTTGATCAGCCAAATCCGACAGACTAGTACTCGGTAAGAGATCTTTGAGCAGGGATAGAAGAGGGACTCTATGGCGCCCCTTCAACGCTTGGTTATATCCCAATTAGCGATGCTGTGTTTCTTGCTAGAAGCAGCTTTATGGGGGCTCACCATTTGCTTCATTTTCACGTTCAAACAGAATGGGAGAAGAGCAATGTTTACAGATGTTGAAAAGTGTATGGCCGCACTGTCGGGCAAAGCTATGTCACAACAGGTAGCGCAGTCGCTGCCAGAGACACTCAAGCAAGCTGAGAAAGAGCTTGTCGCACTTAAAGTTGAAGCTTTGATTGATAAGCAGACCAGCGATTTAAAAATAGCGCACGCGCAAGTGAAGGCCGATGTTAATGCGCGCATGCAAGCTTTGGCGACCTCTACCAAGGATCTAGAAAAAGTACCTATCCTCGGCAGTTTAGGGTTGTTGCTGCGAGGTTTGCAGCGCCCGATCTGGTCACTTGCGCTGTTATTTATCGATTTGAAAGTGCTAAGCGGTGCCTGGAAAGTAGAAGAGGGCAGCCAGCTCGATGCGGTTTTTTGGCTACTGAATTTATTGATCTTAGGTTTCCTTTTTGGTGAACGAGCGGCGAAAAACGTGCTGCCAGTGATTAATCGCCAGCTGGGCCGTAGCAGTGTATAGCTGCTTTATGTGTGTGACATAAGTAATTGTTTTAAAAGCTTTTATTGCTTTTGTCTGCTAGTGGCTTTAGGTGTTAGTAAAGCGAAGGTTGCAGCGTTGAGTACCTTGGTGATCAGTACGGATAAATGCTGATTTTTCTAAACACGGGCTCAGTGTGATTGATTGAAGGCAGCGCACTGTGCTTGCTTGAATACCCTTTTGCAATTGCTTCTACGATGCGCTGTTAAAGGGCACATTAAAGGCACCACCGTCATGCTTGCCTTAGGGCGTCATACGC
>JBMZCU010000201.1:0-6375 GCA_049613705.1 Pseudomonadales bacterium
ATTTTGTTCAGTTGAGCGTTTAGCTGTTCGGGCTTTAGTTTCATTGACTCTTCAAACGTGCGGCATACTGGCGCAGAATCTGCTGTGAAATATTGCGCCACAGTTCAGCGGAAACAATAGATTCACGTGAATTACTCGCTGCAGTCGCGTTGGCATCGAATTGATAGCTACGCTCTGAAAACGCCTCTAATCCCGCGGCGAGTACTTCTTCTTGTGCATCGATAATATCGAAAGTCACTTCAGCCGTCAGGACGTATTCGTCGACCAGAGCGTTACTGTCAAAGGTTGAGGAAATACGTTTGTAATTTACCTGCTCTATGCGGATTTGGTATTCGGCGCCTTCAGATAAGCGAATGCCATTTTGACGCGCAATTACGTTGAATTGGCGAGAGAGGCTGAGGTTTTCCTCTTCGCTGTACACCAAATTCAGGCTCTGGGCGCTGAGCGGGATTTCAACATTACCGCGCAGTGCAAAGCCGCAGCCGAGCATACCTATTACAGTGAGTGACAGTAGTGCAGCTCGCAGCGTGTGAACGATAGAGATAGAGCGTGTAGTGTTCATAACATATCCTTGTTGGCCGGCGCGTACGCCGGCCGCAGTGTTACCCAACAACGATGTTGACTAGTTTTCCAGGCACGACAATCTTTTTACGAATGGTTTTATCGGCAATGAACTTCTGTACATTCTCCAATGAAAGTGCAGTATGTAGAATGACATCTTCACCGGCATCTGCTGCGATAGGCATCTTGCCGCGCACTTTACCGTTAACGGATACGACCATTTCAATTGTTGCGCGCACCAGGGCTGCTTCGTCGACACTCGGCCAAGGTGTAGCGCCCAGTTCAGTGCCGCAGAGATCGCTCCACAGCTGTTCGCAGATGTGCGGTGTAATTGGCGAAAGTAGAAGCACACAGGTTTCTAGCGCTTCGCGTTGGACCGCGACACCTTGTTCACTGCTGTCGACGAACTTGGCAATACTGTTAGAGAGCTCCATCACGGCTGCAATAGCAGTGTTGAAAGTTTGGCGCGTCTCAATATCAGCACTGACTTTTTGAATTGTCTCGTGCGTTTTACGACGCAGGTCGCGCTGAGCATCGTTCAGAGTATCGATATCGAGCGCTGCTGCAGTGTGTTGTGATGTGTGGTCGAAGACCTGCTTCCAGATACGCTTGAGAAAGCGCTGAGCACCCTCAACGCCGCTATCAGACCACTCCAGAGACTGCACAGGCGGAGCTGCGAACATCATAAACAGGCGCACCGTGTCGGCGCCGTACTTATCGATCATCAGCTGAGGGTCAATACCGTTGTTCTTGGACTTGGACATCTTGATGATGCCGCCGTGAATAACAGGTTGGCCGTCGTCTTTGTGTACCGAGCTCACAGGGCGACCTTTATCATCGCGGGTGGTGATTACATCGGTTGGCGCAATCCACGTTTTACCGCCTTTTTCGTCTTCGCGGTAGTATGTATCAGCCAGAACCATACCCTGGCAGAGTAAGCGCTTGAACGGCTCATCAGTATCAACTAGGCCCTGATCGCGCATCAACTTATGGAAGAAACGCGAGTAGAGTAGGTGCAATATGGCGTGCTCAATCCCGCCGATATACTGATCGACAGAGAGCCAGTAGTTGGCTTTCTCTGGGTCTAGCATTGCATCCGCTGTACCGCGGCTGGCGTAGCGTGCATAGTACCAGCTCGATTCCATAAACGTATCAAAGGTATCCGTTTCACGCTCGGCATCCGCACCACACTTAGGGCACTGAGTATCAATGAAACTGCGCATTTTTTTGATGGGAGATCCACTGCCGTCAAACTCGACATTTTCTGGTAGCAGTACAGGCAATTGGTCAGCGGGTACAGGGACAGAGCCACAGCTGTTACAGTTGACCACCGGGATTGGCGCGCCCCAGTAGCGTTGGCGTGAAACACCCCAATCGCGCAGGCGATAGTTGATCGTGACTTTACCCTTACCCAGGCGCTCAAGTTCTGAGGCGATCGCTTTGAAAGCAATATCGAACTCTAGATCATCGAAGTCACCGGAGTTGACCAAGACGCCTTTATCAGTGAAAGCTTGCTCAGCTAAGTCGACCTTGATGCTGGAGTCCGTAGACTTAATAACCTGCTTGATTTGTAAACCGTACTTGGTGGCGAATTCCCAGTCGCGCTGGTCGTGACCTGGGACGGCCATTACAGCACCTGAGCCGTAATCCATGAGGACGAAGTTGGCTGTCCACACAGGGACGCTTTCGCCGGTCAAGGGGTGTGTCGCTTCAAGACCCAGCGCCATCCCTTTCTTTTCCATCGTCGCCATATCGGCCTCGGCGACTTTGATGTTCTTGCACTCTTCGATAAAGCTTGCAAGTTCTGGATTGTTTTGCGCAGCTTCAAGCGCCAGTGGGTGCTGGGGAGCCACCGCTACGTAAGTGACACCCATTAGCGTATCTGGGCGTGTTGTGAACACTTCAAGCTCTGTACCGTTGACCTCAAAGCTCAGCTCGACCCCGCTGGAGCGGCCAATCCAGTTTTTCTGCTGGGTACGCACTTGTTCAGGCCACTGGGTGAGCTGGTCTAAGTCATCGATTAGCTGGTCGGCGTAATCGGTAATTTTGAGGAACCACTGCGGGATTTTCTTGCGCTCGATAATTGCGCCTGAGCGCCAGCCGCGCCCGTCGATAACCTGTTCATTTGCCAGTACAGTTTGATCGACAGGGTCCCAGTTAACTTCGGCTTCTTTTTTGTAAACTAAGCCTTTTTCCATCAGCTGTGTGAAGAACCACTGTTCCCAGCGATAATACTGCGGGTGGCAGGTGGCCAGTTCGCGATCCCAGTCGTAGCCAAAGCCCATTTGCTGTAACTGGTTGCGCATGTAATCGATATTTTCGTAAGTCCATTTCGCCGGCGCTACATTGTTATTCATTGCCGCATTTTCAGCAGGTAGGCCGAAGGCATCCCATCCCATGGGTTGAAGAACGTTTTTACCTTGCATCCGCTGGTAGCGCGAAATGACGTCGCCAATGGTGTAGTTGCGGACATGGCCCATGTGCAGTTTCCCGCTGGGATAGGGAAACATTGAGAGGCAGTAGAACTTTTCCTTGCTGGTATCTTCACTGCATTGGAAACTCTTGTTGTCACGCCATTTCTGCTGAATGTTAGGTTCGATGCTTTGCGGTTGGTATTGTTCGTTCATTTTAGGTACTTTAAAAGTGAAAGAGGTTGTAGGCCAAGGGGCTTACACCGTAAAAAATTGCCCATAGCATACCTTAAACGCAGAGCCATAAATACACGCAAGACGCTAAAAATTTTATCTTTTGGAGGTGCTTATGTCGCCAGATAAACAGCCAAAATCGACAGCGGATAATAATCGTGAACACATACTCAGCGGGGTCTATGATCGCACGCTCGAACAGCTCTCAGCGCTGGGGCTACAGACCGCCGAGTACTCAACTGAAGCTATTCATCACGCGCTGGATGAAGCTATTGCACTGGAGCAAGCCGCAGAAGAGATGACAGCAGATGAAGTCAGTTTACTGGCAACTTATTTGCGTCGTGACCTGGCTTCACTCAATCAACACTTGCACCTTACCGGTGAAGGGCTCGCCTCCTGGCTCAATTTTGATTTAACCATCTTGGAGCAGACGAGTATCGACCGTTTGTTGGCGCTGGCTGATCAAAGTACACTGCAGCGCTTAGCCTTGTTTGAAAAGCTCGAGTGCTCTTCAACGCAGTACTTGGCAGGAGAAATTTGCGCGCCGGGCAGTATCCGCTGCCTCAACTGTGGGCGTGTTGAGCGCTACACTTCGACCCGCCAGATTACGAGCTGCGCACAGTGTCACAGCACTTATTTTGAGCGCAAAAGTAGTGCCCTGGGTGAAATGAACCAAAACGGCTCTGACCACTGACCCTCGCCCATGTGTTGAAGCTGTGCGTTGGGGAAGGTGTGAGCAAGTCCAAATATTCGGGCTGCACAAAGCGCTTTACGATTGAGGCGGTGCTTCGTTAAAGAGTGCTTGCTCACTTTCCTTCTGTTTTTATCCGTAATCCAAAGCCGCGTTCAGTTAGCTGCAGGGGCTCTTATCGTCTCAACATTTTGCAAAAGTGAATTCAAGCTGGACAAGGTTGTAACAGTGTTTTCTAATGGCTGTAGTCTTGCAGATGCAAGTATTATTTTGCGTCTGACTTAGTTGAATAATAGCGCGTAGAGCAGTATTCCTAACTGCAACTGCTGACTTTACGCTGATGTTTACAGGGAACAACAATGAAAAAAACAATAGTCACAGCGCTGTGCGCTTCGCTGCCACTAGCGGCTGTTATCAGCACACAAGTTGCTGCAGATTGGGAAAAAGATAAGCGTTACAACCTCACTATACTTCACACAAACGATAATCACGGCCGCTTTTGGAACAATCGCCATGGCGAGTACGGCATGGCAGCGCGCAAAACCTTAATCGATAGCATCCGCGCAGAGGTTGCCGCTGCAGGCGGTGAGTTGCTGCTACTTTCCGGTGGTGACATCAACACTGGAGTACCCGAATCTGACTTGCAAGACGCCGAACCTGATTTTAAAGGTATGAGTAAGATTGGCTACGATGCAATGGCGGTGGGTAACCATGAATTCGACAATGCGCTGTCTGTGATCCGCAAGCAGCAACAGTGGGCTAACTTTCCTTTCCTGGCTGCGAATATCTACGATGAAAAGTCTGGTGAGCGCCTGTTTAAACCTTACCAAATCTTTGAAAAAGGCGGCTTGAAAATTGCCGTGATGGGCTTGACTACAGAAGACACCAAGAAGCTGGGCAACCCTGAATTCATGGATGGTATCAAGTTTACGCTACCGGTGGATGAGGCGACAACACTAGTGCCAGAGCTCAAAGGCAAGGCTGACATCGTTATTGCTGCGACGCACATGGGCCACTATCAAGACGCTGAATACGGTATCAATGCACCTGGTGATGTCACCTTGGCTCGCAGTGTGCCGGGTATAGACATGATTATTGGTGGCCACTCGCAAGATCCTGTTTGCCTCGATGCGCAAGGGGCGTTGATCAGCAGCTACCGCCCAGGCATGGCCTGTATGCCTGATACTCAAAATGGAACTCTGGTGATGCAAGCTCACGAGTGGGGCAAATACGTTGGGCGGGCAGACTTCAGTTTTAAAAATGGTGAATTATCGCTTGAGAGCTATAAGCTGATTCCCGTTAACTTGAAGAAGAAAGTCAAAAATGCAGAGGGTAAAAAAGTTCGCGTACTCGTTGCCGACGAGATTGCCCAAGATGCAGAGTTGAAGTCTTTCCTTGCACCTTTCCATGAGCAGGGGCAGGAGCAGCTGCAGCAGAAAATAGGCTCTGTGGATGCAAAGCTTGAAGGTGATCGCAATGTGGTGCGCTTCAACCCAACTAATCTTGGTCATTTGATCGCTCAGGCGCAGCTCGAGAAAGTGGGGGCCGATCTCGCCGTTATGAACTCAGGTGGTATCCGCGATAGTATCGCCGGCGGTGATATTACTTATAAAGATGTGCTTAAAGTGCAGCCCTTTGCCAATATTGTTTCATTTGTTGAGCTTTCCGGTGCAGAGTTAAGTGACTACTTGGCCGCGGTTGCTGCCAAGCCTGTCGACAGTGGTGCATTTGCACAATTTGCCGGTGTTGATCTTGAAATAGTGGGTGGCAAACTAGTCAGCGCTAGCGTTAAAGGTGCGCCGATTGATCCCGCGAAAACCTATCGTATGGCGATCAATAGCTATATCGCCTCCGGTGGTGATAAGTATCCTAAAATTGACCAGCATCCAGGTTATGTCAACAGCGGGTTTGTCGATGCTGAAGTGCTCAAGGATTACATTCAGCACAACTCGCCGATCAAAGCGTCGAGTCACGATCTGGGCAATGTCGTAAGGCGCTAGGTCGAGTAGCTTAAACGGCATTTTGCAGGTCGAATATTCTATCGATTAGCGTTTGCACAAACGTATAATTAGGTTATTATTTAAACGCTCCCATCAGGGGGCGTTTTTGTTTTTATAACCACTAAAGTGAATCAGATGATCAAGTTCAATCGAGCTAATTTGCGACAACCGTCAGTGCCAGCGTATCAGCTGGATACTTACGTGCGCGTGCGATGCTCACTGTTACTTGATTACTAATCTCGATTTAACAACAGCGCGCCGCGATTTCAGAGCGGTAGCTGTTTTCTCAATATCCCCTCTGTTTTCTCGGCGCTCAATGCTTCAAGGAGAAGACAATGATAATCCTAACAATGGCCCTGGCGGGGCTAAAATCAATCGACACTTATTTTGCACGGGCCAACTGTGAGCGCAGCGTGGCGCACTTGAGTGATGTTGCGCTCGCTGATATTGGGCTAGCTCGTAAGGGGAAGAGGATAGT
>JBMZCU010000202.1:0-230 GCA_049613705.1 Pseudomonadales bacterium
ACTCGTTTTACCGCGCATCTGCCAGCTCTACATAAAGCAAAATAAGTCACCAGGTGTCACCCACACCGCACGGCGCGGTCGATGATTTCCAGATCTGGAACATATCCTGAGTGCAGTGATAACCGATGGCTATTCGCTAACAGCACTGCAAAGTGACAACGCTTTATAATATCGCTGCCTTTTATCAGCGCAGGGTTTGAGCTGTTTATGCATCGAAAATATTGGAAATA
>JBMZCU010000202.1:240-6345 GCA_049613705.1 Pseudomonadales bacterium
CCTGGATAGGCGAGAAAAGTAAGTATGTTTGTTGGGGTCACACCAGGTGTATAAACCCACTTACTGTCTCTGACAGCAGCTGTCGTCGAGGGGAAGGAGGCAATCCAAGCATTTTATTGTGCTGTAAACATACCGAGCGCGACTCTCATAAAAGACAATAGTGTCCCCACGTACTGCACACTCACAGATTTCAATCAGCAACATTGAAGGCTATATTATGTAGCGCTGATGTTGCGCCCTTGCCAAGCCCAATCCAACAACTGTAATCCGCGTGATTCATCGAGTTGATAGAGCCCAGGCATAGCGAGGGCTAAACTCTGTGAATCGTGACCGACTTGCAATCCGCTCACCAGGGGAATCCCGAGCTGTCTAGCAATCGGCAACACCGTCAGCTCGAGCGCTTGTGCCGGCGTGTAAACCTCGCGCAGAGCCACCTTCTCACCACTGTGCGTTAACCCTGTGGGTGAAGCATCCCGGCAAGCGCTAAACTGCCCTAGCACTATGCCTTGGCACCCCTCTAGTGAGCCACTGAGCAACAAATGTTGCAGCATTCTATCTATCTTGCTCCAGCTTTCCCCGATCTCTTCTAGGAACAGCAACTTACCTGAGAAGTCTAACTGCCAAGGCGTCCCAATTAACGAGCAGATGACGGCAAGGTTCCCCCCAAACAAGGGCGCAGTCACCGATCGACCAATACAGTGGTGCCAATTTAGCGGCTGCTCGGCTAGTAGCTCATCGCGCCCAGTGCGTAACAGCGCAAGCAGTGCACTGCGGTTTGAGTCACTCGCGCGCTGAAAGTTATCGGAGCACAACATAGGCGCGTGTAGCACCTGCCAACCCCAATCTCGGATAGCCAATTGATAGAGCGCTGTAACATCGGAGTACCCGACCAGCAGCTTTAGAGGCGGCCTGCGATTGCGCGTTGCCGCGGCCAGTTCAGGCAGTAAGTGGCCAGCTCCGTAACCCCCGCGTGCAGCCCAGAGCAGATCACTATCAGAGTACACTGCCTCTAGTAGTGCATCCGTGCGTTCACGGTCACTGCCACTAAAAGCAAAGTGCTGCGATGTTGCATTGACTGCGCTGCGCACTTCAAAACCCAGTGAGCACAACAACTGTGTACCACGTGCGAGTTCACGCTGTGGAATCACCGATGAGCTAGCAATAATATCGACTTTCACAGCTTACATTCTCCTGGTATCTCAGCCTTGGCCTCTACTCGAATACGCTCGTATCCGATTAAGTGCATCACTATTATCGAGCTATCCCTTAGCTCTGGCAATGATCAGCAGCCCCGTACACAAAACCAGTGCCGATATTAGCATTTGCCCTGTCAGCTGCTCGCCGAGTAAAAGTGCCGACAAACCTATCGCCACGACGGGCACGAGCAAACTGTAAGGCACTACTTGTGCCACTGGATGACGCCGGCACAGCCATGCCCAGGAGCCGTGGCAGATAATACTGGACACCAGTGCCGAGTAAATCACCGCGAGCCAGCCATCAAAAGAAATCCCCGCGACGATATCGACAGGGTTACCATCTTGCCACCAGCCGATAGCAATGATCATAGGAGTGCCCATAAACGCCGTCCAGCCGATAATATCCACAGGCCGCACTTGGGCATTCATTGTGCGCAACAACACCGAATAAGCGCCCATAAACATTGCCGATAGCGCAGCGACAATCAGCGCTAAACTTGCGCCGAGTAACGTGGGGGAATAAAAGAGAATAACCATCGCTGAAAACGCCATCGCCAAACCAAAGATGCGACGCCTCCCAGGACGCTCGCCCAAAAAGAGCCAGGCGAAGAGCAGCGCAAAGGCCGGGTTTAACTGAATAAACAGCGATACAGCCCCAACATTAGTAGTCAGCTGTGAGGCCAGGAAGAGCATGCCAAAATGCCCGGGAACCAACACCGCGCTGATCAATAAATACTGTTTAAAATGCGCCATAGGACTGCGTAAAAAAGGCAGCAGCAACACGCTCACAAGCAGCAGGCGCAAGCCAAGCGCCGTCCAGCTGGGCACTTCTAGCACAGCGTAGCGAATCGCCAAAAAATTACCTCCCCAGCCAATAATCGCCACCGCAAGTGCAATTACATCCAGCATTTGCCAGGGTTTATTCTCCATTGTCTTCATCGACATTGTCCTTGGGAAAGTTTGAGCAACTGTCGTCACCTGCGTTTTTCCTCTGCAAAGCGCTGGCTGCGCTGCGACCTAGAGGTAATCAAAGGGATGGACCGGCTGTTCTATTACATATTTCAGCCAACGTCCACTATTTACTCCCCTGTAGGGCGAGCACTATAACGGCTGACTGCTTGATCAGAAAGGCAAAAAACCCGTGCACTGCACAGGTTTTATAAAGTGATTATAACAGTTGAAGTGGTGCGCTTTACAATACTTTACTCAAGAACTGCTGGGTGCGTTCGCGCTGTGGATTGTTAACCAGCTCTTTGGCTCCTGCTAGCTCTTCAATCACCCCTTGATGGAAGAAGGCGATACGATCGGACACATCGCGGGCGAAATTAATTTCGTGGGTCACGACTATCATCGTCATGCCGTCCTCGCGCAACAAGCGCAAAGTATCCAACACCTCACCAACTAGCTCAGGATCCAGTGCAGAGGTCACTTCATCGAACAACATGTAGCTCGGCTCCATCGCCAGTGCGCGGGCAATAGCCAATCGCTGTTGCTGCCCACCTGACATACGGGTCGGGTAAGTCGCTAACTTATCACCTAGGCCAACGTGGCGCAGCTGCTGCTCGGCAATGCTATAGGCCTCATCGCGAGACTTACCGCTCACGATACGCGGCGCTAGCGCTACATTGTCTAATACACTTAAGTGTGGGAAGGAATTCCACTGTTGAAACACCATACCTATCCGCTGTCGCAGCTTGTTGACGTCAGTGCTTTTGTCGTGCACATCTAGGCCATCAACTAAAATGTTCCCCCCCTGAATTTTTTCCAGTGCATTGATACAGTAGAGCATGGTCGACTTGCCCGAGCCACTGGCGCCAATCACACTGAGCACCTCGCCTTTTTCCACGGTTAAATCTATGCTCTTTAAAACGCGCAGATCAGCGAAGGATTTATCGACACCGCGTAACTCAATCATGTTGCCACCTCTGTTCTAGTCTGGCTGTGAACTTGCCAATGGGATAGGAAAGGGCAAAGTAAAATGCCCCGACAATTGCGAGAATAATAAAAGGCTCTTGTGTTCTCGTGATCAGGATCTGCGAGGCGCGCAGTAACTCTAGATAGCCAAGCACAGAAACCAGCGCCGAGTCTTTGAGCACACCGAGTGCAACCCCAGTCCAAGCGGGCAGTACTGCGCGCACACCAATAGGCCACACCACGTAGCGCATATCCTGTAGATAGCTCATCCCCAGTGAACGCGAAGCCCGACGCATCGATTCGGGCACCGCTTCAATGCCTCCACGTGCAACCTGTGCCACGAGTGCACTGGTGTAGAAAATAAGTACTACACAACCCGCTGCAAAGGGCTCCAAGGGGAAACCGAGAATGGGAAAGAAGTTAAAAAACAACAAGAGTTGAATGATTAAAGGCACCGAGCGAAACACATCGAGCACAGAGCCCAGTAACCACCTGATAACCCGCGAGGCATTGAGCCCCCAACCGAAAAGGCACCCAAGTACAGTGCCCACTGAAATCGAAATCACCGATATCAGCAAGGTATTACCAGCCGCTTCGGCGAGGAAGCCTAAGTCGCTAACGCGAAAGCCGGTAAAAAACTGAATAGCATTGGCTGATTCAGACATATTGAGCTCCCTAATAGGTAAATAGTCGACGGCTGAGCAAGTGGGCAGCGCCGAGTATCAACTTGACCAAGACATAGTAGAAAACAGCGGCGGCAAGGAAAAACTCAAACAGCCTAAACGTATTCGATGCCAGGAATTGCGTTTCGCCTGAGAGTTCTCTAAAGCCGACCAACATCCCCAGTGAACTCATCAGCACCGCCCACACCATCTGGTTCGTCATTGGAAAGTAGACCAGGCGAAAAACCTGCGGAATGATAATCCTCGAATAAGTTTGCCAGGCGGTCATCCCCAAGCAGCGCGCCGCGTTGTACTGTGGCTTTGGTACAGCTTGGAAGCCGCCGCGAAAGTTCTCAGCCAGATAACCTGCGTTATTAAAGGAGAGGCCGCACAGCACTATCATGAAAGGGCTCAAGTGCCAGCCGAACGCCCCCAAGCCGAAACCAAAGAAGAAAAGCTGTAACAGTGCTGGCGTGTTGCGTGCAACTTCAACCCATAGCGTGGCGAACCATGCCATTGGTTTATTGCCGTAGAGTCGCATCATCGCCAGCGCGAGACCCACCACGATGCCGATCACCATCGACAGCACTGCTGCCTCCAGTGTAACCAGCGCCGCGCTAAACAGATCGGGAAGCGCCTTGATCACTGGGCGCCAGTGAAATGTGTAATCCATAGCGAGACCTTTAAACACGGGCGCCAGTGGCCGGCGCCCTGATAAACGTTGAAACATCTTTATGCGTGACAGTGGTGGTGTTGCGACCCCTAGCGCACATAAAAACAGCGTTCGATTTTTACAAGCTCAAGGGCAGAGCAGCGATGCTCTGCCCCTCGCCTAAAACAGGTCGCGAGTCAAAAAATCGGCGACCAGAACGCGCTCTTAATACATTACGCCGGGGATACGCAGTTCAGGCGCGTCGCCGCCAACATACTTGCCCCACAGTTCCTGATAGCGGCCAGAACGCACTTGATGAGTGACAAAGAGGTTGAGGTAGTTCAGCCAGGCCACATCCTTGCGCGGCCCCGCTACTGAAGTGTAATCCGTGGTCCAAGGCATACGTGGCCCCGCGGCTAGATTAGTGAACTGACCGACGACAGGTTTGATTGTGGTGTTCGTCGTCAAGCCCGCATCTGCTTTACCTTGAGTGACCGCGAGAAAGACTTCGTTTTCACTCTGGTAGCCTTGATAGAGGTTTTCAGTGCCCCACTGCTTGGCGTATTTGAGGAATTCTTTTTCCGGCACAGTGCCTACAGCACCTGCAATGCGCTTGCCCTTCATGTCTTCAAAGGTCTTGATCGAACCGTCCTTAGCAACAATGGCCTGAGCGTAGTAGATCGCGTAGGGAATCGAGAAGCCCACTGTCTTCGCGCGCTGCAAACTATCGGACGTTCCACCGAAGATAACATCGGCGCGATTGTTAACAATTGCCGGTAGGCGCTCTGCCCACGTCAGTGGGATCACCTTGGCATCAACATCCAGTGCAGAGGCTAGATCTCGGCAGTAATCAACATCAAATCCAGCGGGCTGATTGTTGGCATCGCGATAGCCAATAGGTGGAAAATCTAATACCACGCCACAGCGCAGCTCACCTTTGGAAATAACGTCATCGAGCTTATCCGCCTGAGCACCTGTCGACAGTGACACTGCTGCAGCGGCTGTAACTGCTAGCGCAGAGAAACGTTTAACCATTGAAAACATAAAGCTTACCTCGTCATTTATTATTGTGATCGGAAACATTTACCGAGGCAGCTTACATTGAATACAAGATGTCGACAAGAAGAATTCTTACAAAATACAATGATCCTTTTTTCTTTTTCCAGCTATTGACGACACTTTGCATGCAATATAATGTGCGCAAAACAAGTCGGAGCGGAGCCCTAAAATGCGCTGGAAAAAAACACTGAATATGGTTGAGGCACACGCTGAAGGTGAGATTGGGCGAGTGATTACTGGGGGCGTATTAGATGTTCCCGGCAAAACTATGTTAGACAAGATGACTTATATAAATGAAGTCGATGACAGTATTCGCCGTTTCTGCGTATTTGAACCGCGCGGCTTCGCGCAAATGAGCAGTAATTTGCTGTTGCCACCCACACGCGAGGATGCCGATGCGGGCTTTATTATCCTTCAGGGAGACCAAGCGCATGCGATGTCGGGATCAAACTGTATCTGTGTAACGACTGTGTTACTGGAAACGGGCATTTTGCCAATGCAGGAGCCGGTCAGCCAGATCAAGCTCGATAAAGGTAAGGTTTTCATGTTCGATTCGCTTAAGGCGGTCATGTTTCAGAGAGACTTCGTAGTAGTCATTTAGGTTATCGATACCAACAACCTC
>JBMZCU010000203.1:0-6316 GCA_049613705.1 Pseudomonadales bacterium
TGGATACCGGTACGCGCTCTTTACGCAGTACGTTTAAGTAAGGGTCTTGTAAAGTTTGCCCTTTTGACATATTTATTCTCCTAAGAATCAAATTAAACCGGCCAACACGGCCCGTTTCTAAAATTATAAGCTCTTCCCTGCTAAGTGATCTGGCGGACATTACGCATTGAATAGTCAACCAAACCCCAGCCACCCTCAACAACGTAAACAACTAAAACTATCGCCAGGGCACACTTAGAGTGCACGTTACAACTATATAGCGGCCGAGTCTAGCAATTTCAAGGCTTTGGGAAGTAAATCTTCACTCTGCGGATCGAGCCAATGCAAATCCTTCCAACTGCGTAACCAGGTAATCTGACGCTTCGCTAGCTGGCGTGTTGCAACTATAGATTTTTCCCGCGCGGTGGCTAAATCACACTCTCCTTCAAGATAATTCCAGACCTGGCGATACCCCACGCAGCGCACTGATGGCATACTTAAATCTAAATCGCCACGGGCGTGCAAACCTTCAACTTCCTGCAAAAAGCCCTGCTCCATCATAATGTCAAAACGCAGAGCGATTCTCTCGTGCAACACACTGCGCTGGGCAGGCATCACCGCTAAATTGAGCACATCGTAAGGAAGCGTTTGCTTTTCTTGCTCCGCCCAGTGTTCTGTCAGGCTCTTACCTGTGAGATAGTAAACCTCAAGTGCGCGCCCGATCCGCTGCGAGTCATTGGGGGCCAACCTTTGCGCAGCAGTGGCGTCCACTTCTCGCAATTGCGCATGCATTGCAGGCCAGCCCTCTGCAGCTGCCTGCGCCAATATTTTCGCACGCACGTCATCATCAGCCTGTGGCAGGGGTGCCAAGCCTTTTATTAAGGCGTTGTAATAGAGCATAGTACCGCCAACGAGCAACGGAATTTTTCCCCGCGCACTGATATCCGCCATCAAACCGAGCACATCATTGCGAAACTGTGCCGCGGAGTAACTTTCGGCCGGATCAATGATATCCACAAGATGGTGTGGGTAGCGCGCCAACTCGTCACCTGTCGGCTTAGCAGTGCCTATATCCATCCCCTTGTAAATCAACGCCGAGTCCACAGATATCAATTCACAGGGAAGCGCATCGTAGAGCTTCATGGCCAAATCCGTCTTCCCTGCGGCAGTCGGCCCCATTAAAAAAATTGCTTTGTTCAACGCTCTACTGGCCTCGCATAAATAGTTTGTCCATCTCACCTAGGCTCATTGTCGTCCAGGTCGGGCGCCCGTGGTTACATTGCCCACTGCGCTCTGTCATTTCCATATCTCGTAGCAGCTGATTCATTTCGGGAATCGTCAACTGGCGATTAGCGCGCACCGCGCCATGGCAAGCCATTGTAGACATCAATTCATTAATTGATTCTTGAATGCGACGACTGCTACCAAGCGCCAACACATCGGCAATAACATCGCGCACCAACTGTTCCACATTCGATTTCGCCAGAGTCACAGGCACCTGCCGTATTGCGATTGTCTCTTGAGAAATAGGGGCCAGCTCAAACCCTAGGCGCTCGAACATCTCACTGTGCTCTTGTGCGCAATTTACCTCGCGCTCGCTCAAAGCCACACTAATAGGCACTAACAAAGGTTGACTGCGTACTTTTTCAGCCTCATAACTTGTTTTTAAGCGCTCGTAGACGATGCGCTCATGCGCGGCGTGCATATCGACCAACACCATACCCTGCGCATTTTGCGAGACGATATAAATCCCGTGTAATTGCGCCACCGCAAATCCGAGCGGCGGCACGTCATCTTGCTCACTAGGCATCACAGCCGGCGCCTCTTGCTGCACGGGAGTATCCGCACGCCCTAGCTGACTGTAATTCTGTGCCTGAGCCGCCATCGCCCGCGAAGCACTGGGGTAGCTACTGCTAGGCCTAAAGTCTGCTCGATAATCCGCCGCACGCTCTGCCACTTCTTGCCCGATCGCAGGCGCACTGGAGACACCAAGGGACATCCCCTGCTGCTGCGGTACCTGCTCCACTGGTGCCTCTGCTTTGAGCTGCTCGCTCCAAGCCACATTATCAGCAGCACTCTGCGGGCGAACTTGCGCGATAGAGCGATGGATAGAGCGGAAGATGAAATCATGAACCAGCCGACTCTCACGAAAGCGCACTTCGTGCTTGGTCGGGTGCACATTGACATCCACCAGCGCAGGGTCGAGCTCTAGATAAAGCACATAAGCGGGGTGGCGCCCATTGTAGAGCACATCGGCATATGCCTGGCGCAGTGCATGACTTACCAGCTTATCGCGGATCATGCGCCCATTGACAAAGAAGTACTGCAAATCCGCCTGGGAGCGTGAAAATGTGGGCAAGCTTACCCAGCCGCGCAAACTCAATCCTGAAGACTCAGCCTGCATCTCAACCTTAATAGATTGTTCAATAAACACAGGCCCACAAATGGAGGCTACTCGACGCTCCTGCTCTTGGCGCGAAGCGGCCTTTTTTAGCTGGCGAATCACACGTCCATTGTGCGTCAGGCTAAATTCGACATCAAAGCGGCTGAGCGCCAAGCGCTTAACCACTTCTTCAAGGTGTTTGAATTCTGTATTCTCGGTACGCACAAATTTGCGCCGCGCGGGTGTGTTAAAAAACAAGTCGCGCATTTCAACTGTCGTGCCCTGCGGGTGTGAGGAAGGCGAGACCTCTGTTTCCATTTCTCGCCCTTCCGTACGGACCGACCAAGCCGCTTCTGATCCAGCCCTACGCGAGGTCAGCACTAGACGCGAGACCGAACTAATACTGGCCAACGCCTCGCCGCGAAACCCCAAACTACCCACTGCCTCAAGATCAGCCAGCTCGATAATTTTAGAGGTAGCATGGCGACTCAACGACAGCGCCAAATCCTCTTTCTCAATACCGTGCCCGTTGTCTCGAATTTTAATCAGCTTGATACCGCCTTGCTCGACATCGATATCTAGCTTATTTGAGCCCGCATCCAAACTGTTTTCCAACAGCTCTTTAACAACAGAGGCTGGCCGCTCGACAACCTCACCTGCGGCAATTTGGTTAGCCAGGCGTGGCGAGAGTAATTGTATTCTTTGCATAGTGCGCGGTGAATCCCGGTTCGTCAGCCTGCTGGAATCTGCAGGCGCTGACCTATCTTGATCGTATTACTATTAATCTTATTCAAGACTTTAATAGCATTCATTGAAACGCCGTAGCGCGAAGCGATGCGCGAGAGTGAATCGCCACGCACAACCTGATGCTGCAAGGGCTTGTTCTCGGGATCACCATATTTTTGGTAATAGATTTTTGTGAACTCAGGCGGCTCTGCCAAAAAGTGCGCTTGTATGCCTTTAAAAATCGCCTGCGCCAGCTTTTTACGATAACTCGACTGCTTGAGCGCCCGCTCTTCATCAGGGTTAGAAATAAATCCTGTCTCTACCAGTATCGAAGGTATATCCGGCGACTTGAGCACCAAAAATCCAGCACGCTCAACCCTAGGTTTGTGCATTTTGGTAATGCGACTCAAGCTATTGTGTACTTTTGATGCGACCTTTGTGCTGTCTTCACGCTGTGAGCTCATAGACATATCCAACAACACCCCCCTGAGCACTGCATCTTTGTCATCTAAACTCACAGTGCCAACCCCACCAATCAGATCAGAGCTATTCTCTTTTTGTGCCAACCTGCGCCCCAACTCACTACTGGCTCCACGGTTGGAGAGTACCCACACTGAAGCCCCCTTGGCACGTTTGTCGGTGAAAGCATCTGCGTGAATGGAAACAAAAAGATCCGCTCTTTTTTTACGCGCCACAGCAATGCGCGCACGCAAATTAACATAGTGGTCATTTCTGCGAATCATGCGCGAGATAAAGCCATCCTGCGCGTCAATTAACTTTTCGAGTTCTTTGGCAATACCCAACACAACTTCTTTTTCACGTAGCCCACTAGGGCCTAGCGCACCGGGGTCTTTTCCTCCGTGCCCGGCATCGAGTGCAATAACAATATCCCTTAACGGCCGCTTAGGCTTAGTCGCCACACTCTTTGTTGTCGCAGGTTCACGCTTGGGAGGCGTTTCAGTTTGAGCTGCAGGCTTAGGCGGGACTGACGTTGGCGGTACAGGCTTTTTAATAGCGTTAGGATTGGGCCCCGCTAAGTCGACAACGAGACGGTGTCCGTAGTCACTGTTCGGCTTGAGCAAGAAGCTCTTAGGAGACACTTTCTGCTTTAAGTCCAAGACGATACGCAAAGGCTCGCCCTTACCAGAGCGCAGCTTAGCGATCGGGCTTTTACTCAAATCGACCTTATTGAGTTCCGCCTTGAGACTGACATCCTCGATATCCAATACCACACGGCTCGGATTACTGAGCGCAAAAATTTTATGCTTAACCGGCCCGGTCAAATCAAATACAAGGCGCGTGTTATCCGGCGCCAGCCAAATCCGCACACTCTCGATACTCTGCTTTGCCTGCGCCACGCCAACAGCAAGCGAGAGCAGCATCGACACTGCTAAAAGCTTTACCACACTGCGCACCAATCTATCGACTCCCTATCTTCAACACCTTATGCCACCGCAGACTTTATCAAACTCTGAAGTGTATCGGCAGCAGCGCGGCCTTTTTCAGTGCCCGCACTAAAGGCCAATGTTCGCCCATCGCTATGATAGGCAATTTCTACAGTTAAGTCGGCTTGTGGTAAGAAACCTTCGCCGCGCTGCGGCCATTCAATTAGACTTAGCGTGGACGCATCAAAGTAATCTCTGATTCCCATGTACTCCAGTTCCTCTGGATCTGTGAGCCGGTATAAATCAAAGTGATAAACTGTGCGGCCATCTAATTCGTAGGGTTCGACTAGAGTGTAAGTCGGGCTTTTTATTGCCCCCTCATAGCCACTGGCTCGCACCACACCTTTACTCAAGGTTGTTTTGCCTACACCTAGGTCACCCACCAAGAAAATAACACCGGTACTTAGCGCCTGATACACCCAATTACCGAACACTTGCATCTGCGTCTCATCGACGGCAAAAAACTGACCTTTCATTTCACTGTATTTCTCAAACCCATTACTCGGCATCTAACCACGACCAATTGTATAACTTGGGATGCTACCAATACATCACCAAGCGAAGCCACCACTACCGCTCCTCAAAAAAGGACTTGGCATTGACTGCAGGCAATACTACAGCAAGCGCACTGCTGACAAAACCCGCCACACACAGCGGCACTAATGAACAAAAAAACTCCCGTGACTCTACAGTATCCAATACTTTGGTGTAGACTGCAGCGAGTCTCTGTTTTCAAAAGGAATTTCCACGTGTCTCTAGGCTACCTCTGCAAGCGCTTACCTATCATTGCCATCCTACTCAGCTTACTCGCAGGTTGCGCAGGCAACCCCGACAAGCCATTCCAACTTAAAACCCTCGCCAAATCAGAGCTCGACCTGGTCATTGACATTCACATGCAGCAAGCCAACGCTGAAGCCAACAACTTAATGAAGAAGCTCTATCTGCGCAATCCGCGCGAGCTGCGTAAAGCACCACCTGGCACAACATTAGGTAAACGCCAGCGCCAACTGTTCGGCTTTCCTCGCCAAGTTCAGTTCAACGAGCTCGGAAAGGCTTATGGCGCCGCCGCAATCACACTCGCCTTTAACCCAGATTTCGAAGGCGACCGCGTCTTCGCTTTTATGGCCGGTGTGGCCGGCATGATTCACGCCTCCTACAACTATCAGGAAGAGTTTTTCATTCTCGATGAAATCGATCAGCAGCGCCTCTACAACTCAGCGCGCAATTTAGAGACCGCGAGCTGGATGCTCAACAGCCAAAAAGATAGCCAGGGCAATTTACTCATCCTGAGCAACAGCACAATCAATGACAGCATCGCCAATCACAGCTACGCAAGGCTCTTTGGCAAACTCATTGCCAATCAAGACACACTCGCCCTGATCATCGCTGACAAGAACAATCGCGTCATCAACAAAGTCGTACAGGGGGTCGCATCGACAATCTTCTTGCCAATCTAAAGCACTGCGAACTTAAAGCGTGTATTAAGGCGTCTGGAAGATTTGGGTGACAGCCCCACCAACTCCCTGGCAGCGCGAACACTGGCAATTCTTTTAGTGAATTTCACTCAAAGGCTCTGTTCGTAACGCTCTAAAATATAGCGCCCAATATCTCCCGTGCGTGCCAGCCAGTCTGCGGTTAACGCAGCGGCTGCATTCTTGAGCTGCTGCTGCAAAGCAGCGCTGGGCTCGATTTCAAGAACTCCCAAGCCCGCCAGCTGTGCACGGGCGCGCTCTGCTGCCTGCTTAGAGCGCAGCCAGCCGCGACTCTCTGTATTTCTCGCAGC
>JBMZCU010000204.1:0-6278 GCA_049613705.1 Pseudomonadales bacterium
CACCCAGGTGTCTTCTACGCCTTTGGTCACCAACACTTAGGTATCACACTGGGGCCTCTGACCGGCCAGTTGATCGCAGACTTGGTTGTCGGGCGCGAGCCATCAATAGATCTATTCCCCTACAGAGCCAGCCGGTTTTAGCCGGCCGAGATCCAGATGTCGGCTGTGTTGGGGATTAGATTGTCTGCTGCACGCGCCACTGACACAACAGCGGTCCCATTAACTGGGCGTATTGCGAGAGTAAGTAGCGATCGCAGTGATCGTACGCGTGCTTGCTGCGGTGAAGGATATTGATTACCCCGGTGCACTGCTTGCCAAGCATCGTCGGAATACTCAGCATGGAGCTCAGTTCCAATTGCTGCAGTGTCGGCCAATCGCTGAAAAAGGGCTGTATCTCATCCATTGAGGCCGCGTAGAAGGTCTCGCCGCGCAACATCACGTTTTCGTGCCAGCTGTTATGCACAATAGGCCGTGTTTCCATCATCGGGTAGTGGGTTGCTTCACTGCTGTAAAGGCGGACAGTGTGGGAGTTGTTCGGGTGCACTACCAGTAGTGTGAAGAGATCCAACCCAATGCTCTGGCGATAGAGCTCACACAAGTCAGAAAAGACCTGCTGCTTGGCTTGCTCGTCGTTGAGCGCGCGGTGGATTTGCTGATGCAGTGCGAGTAGTTTGTGCATACTTTCCCCTTCTAGCTGAGCTGTGCATAAAGTATAGGACAAAGCGCTATTTTTGCTGGGAAAAGCAGATTTGTGTTGTCTGGTGCTATGCGAGTGCTTAGGGTGGGCGGCTATGACGGATCAATGAAAGGAAAAAACTGTGCTCAAAACACTCTCTCCACTTCTCAGTGCCGATTTGCTTTATCACCTCTGCGCGATGGGTCACGGCGATGAGATTGCCATTGTCGATGGCAACTTCCCCGCCGCTAGCTGTGCGCGCAATTTAGTGGTGACACCGGGGCTTGACGCTACACAAATCCTCGATGCTGTGATGTCTGTTTTTCCGCTGGAAAGCGCTCACACCGCCGCCTTTCATATGGCACAGGTCGACAATCCGGACATTAAACCGGCGATCTGCGAAGACTTTTCAACGATTCTCAATGCGCACGAGGGCACGGTGGTGGCGCTGCAAGGGTTGGAGCGCTACGCCTTCTACGAGCGGGTAAAGTGCGCCTATCTGGTGGTCAGCACTACAGAGGCGCGGCTCTACGGCAATATCATTTTGACTAAAGGGGTGATCGCGCCGCAGTGAGCGACGCGAATTTACTCTTCAACAACAGCTGCTGGCACACTTATCATCCGATTGAGTTTGCGGGCTGTTTGGGCTGCCAATAAAAGTGTGCTCGCTTACGTAGAAGTCACAAAACAGCTGTTCGAAGTCGGTGCTGACAGAGGCCCAAGTGATGGGCAGTGCTTGCAGCGATGCCTGCCACGCTTGCACTTTGGGAAAGCCAGCCAGCAAGTCGTGCCCACTGTGAACTTTGACAATGTGCGCACGGTGCAGCAGCACCAGCCAGGCGATATCGACATTGGAGAGCTCATCCCCGTTGAAGTAAGGCCCTGTGAGGGCATGCTCTGCTTTGGCGAAAATGCCCTTTAGCGTTTCCAGGCGCTGGGTAAAGGTATCGCTGTCTGCGCTGCGCATTGTGCTGCACTGAGCCAAGTAGTTTTTCGCCGCCATATAACTCCAAGCGCGATCCAGTGCGCGCTGCTCTGGGGAGAGCTCAGGTTGCAGTGGTGGTGCTATTTCATCCAGGTACTCCATGATGGCGTCAGACTCGAAAAGTGTCTCGCCGCCATCGGTGATCAGGATGGGAACCTGGCCGTGAGGCGAGGCCTCAAGAAACCACTGTGGCTTATCTTTCAAGCTGATGTACGCAATGTCGTAATCCAGCCCTTTAGCTTCGAGCATCGCGGTGACGCGTTGTACAAAAGGGCAAATCTTAAAGCTGACTATCTTCATCGTTTATCTCTCCATTGGGTGTTTACTCAATGAGACGAGAGCGCGCTAAAAAAGACGAAAAAAGATGGGAATTTATTCGCTGGGGCAATCAGGGCACTGTTTGTCCCAGCGCTGATAGTCGATAAGGTTGCCGCGGTGATCGAGGGCGTAGTGGCAGCACTGGCCGAAGAGGTGGCGTAGCGCATCGCGGCTTTTTTGCACTTGGGATTTGAGGGTGGAGTAAGGGAGGCCTAATTCTGCGGCAACGGCTTTTTGCGATTGTCCCTCGAGGTCAACGGCGCGTAGCAATGCTGATTGAGCCTGAGGTAAGGCGTTGAGAAAAGGCTCAATACAGCGGCTGAGCTCGGCCTTTAGGTTTTCTTCAGGCTCACTGTAGAGCGCGTGCACGGCGCTGTATGTATCGAGTGAATGACGCGCGCGGTAGAAGTCGATCAAAGTGTTGTTGGTGATTTGGTACAACCAGGCCCCAATATTGTGTTCCTCGTTCAAGGTGCTCAGCTTGGCGTGACTTTTGATCAAAACTTCTTGCAGTACATCGTCTACATCGGCGCTGTTGGCCAGGCGCTGCTGCACAAAAGCTCTTAGTTGTGTTCGATACGCGCCCCAAATAGTTTCAATGTTCACGCTTGTCCCTCACATTACAGCTGGTAGTATTTCGTCTATTGAGATGCCCTTCAGGGATACCCCTTAAAATAAGGACGGCTAGATGAAAAGACAAGTACACCCCTGTGTCTGCTTCATGCTGATTCAAGATGGAAAAATACTGCTGGAGCAGCGCGCTGCCGATAAAGCGCTGGATCCAGGTTTGCTGACCATTCCCGGTGGCCATATTGAGCCTGGTGAGTCACAACAGCAGGCATTGGCGCGCGAGTTGATGGAAGAGCTTAACCTCAGTGCGTGCGAGCCTCAATTCCTCTGTTCGCTCTATCATCCGACCACCACACTACAGCTGCTGCACTTCTATGTGATCACCCAGTGGCAAGGGGAAATGAAAGTACTAGAGGCGCAAGCGGTGCACTGGCACGCGATCGACAGCGCCCCAGTTGCCATCGAAGCCGATCGCATAGCGCTGGCGGAATACGCTAGAGTCTATCGCCACTTGAGGAGTAGTGAATGAAGATAGCAGCAGATTTTACGCAGCGTGTGGTTGTGCACAGCGCTCAGCAGCCCTGGGTCGATTCGCCGATTCCCCAAGTCCAACGCAAGCCACTGGATCGAGTGGGAGGTGAAGTGGCGCGCGCGACTACGATTGTACGCTTTGCGCCTGGCAGTGTGTTTAGTGCGCACGTGCACGGTGGCGGCGAAGAGTTTGTGGTGCTCGAGGGGGTATTTCAAGATGAGCACGGTGACTACGGCCCCGGCAGTTATATCCGCAATCCGCCACAGTCAGCTCATACACCGTACTCGCGCGAAGGCTGTGTGATTTTAGTAAAACTGTGGCAGTTTTCACCTGATGACCGCATCCAAGTGCGGCTGCAGATTGATGCGGCTGAGGCCGCTCCGAAGCAGTGTGAAGGTGTTGTACAGCGTCTGCTCTATCGGGATGCACGTGAAGATGTCTCTGCACTGATACTGCAGCCAGGCACACGCTACACTTTGTCAGCTGAAGGCGGCGCCGAGGTATTTGTGCTCCAAGGTGAGGTTCGGACCGCGAAAGAGAAGTTAGTCAAGTACAGTTGGTTGCGTGCGCCTGTCGGCGATGTGCTGACGTTAGAGGCGCGAGACAGTGAAGCGAAGCTGTGGATTAAAACAGGGCATTTGCGCGATGTGGCGCAACAGATTGCCAGAGTCCAGGCGAGTGCTGATTAAGCAGAGTTGCGTTGCGTCGCATTGAGGCCGGCGATCATAATCTGTGCAATTTGATCGAAGTACTTGCCCCAAGCCGTGATGGTCTCGCGGTTGCTGTGCGCTTTTAGCTGGTACTCGATTGAGAGCAGAAACGCGGATTTAACGATGCTGAACTGACTTTCCTCGACATTGAAGTCGCGGTGTTTTGCGCCGAGGTCAAAGAGTGTATCGCGCAGCCTGTCAAACTGGTGAATCTGCTCGACAGCTGTCGTGATGAGGGCGTGGAAGTGCATCTCTAGCACTTTTCTATCGCTTTTAAACATAGGCTTGATCAACGGAGCCATTTGAAATAAACAGTCGTAGAAGTATTCTGCAAAATGCACGTCAGCACGCTTTAGTCGCTCAAATGAGCGCTCAATAAGTTCCATTTCTTCAAGCGTTAATTGCACTGATAACTCTCCGCTTCCATACCGTGTCATCTCTAGCTTTTGAGACTGGCAGCCGAGAATACACTATTCAGGTGCTATAAAAAACCTGCACTTATTGAGAGAGTTCACCTGTGGTGGGCGTGTCTTTAGAGGTGGGTGCGGAGAAGTTTAAACACAGCTGTTCTTCGTGCGGCTCGATGGGTGCGGCTTTAGCCTGAACGGCGCGGTAGAGCTCCCCTGAGCTGAATGAAGAGCTGGGCCTGGCGACAAAGTGGCGCTTGCGCGCGCTGCTGCGCCTACTGCCTGCGAGGTTGGCTGTTGTGTAAAGTACCAACACTAAGGCACACGCGGCCATGCATTCGAACATCCCCGCAGCCCCTCGCCACTGCATTGCTTGAGCGCTGATGATAGGGCCGCTGATGGCCCCAATGCTGTAGCCTGCCAGTAATGCCCCTGCCGTTTGCATGCGCGCACTCTGTGTTACCCAGTCGTTGGCGTGTGCTGCGGCGAGTGAGTAAAGAGTGAAGGAGAGGCTGCCGAAGACGAAGCCGCCACAAAACACCGCGAAAGGGATCGCAGCGCTGTGTGCCTGCCAGCTTAAACTCAAACAGCTAAACACGACCAGAAGTGCGAGTACAGCAATCACACCGCGTCGCTCGATGCGGTCAGAGAGCTTGCCGATAGGGGTTTGCAGCGCCAACCCGCCGATGACCCCCAGTGCCATGAAAATGGCAATCTGTTGGGCGTCTAGTCCTATCTTGAGCGCAAACACAGGGCCCATAGAGTAGAAGGCGGCACCGATAAAGCCCGCGCACATCGCACAGTAAAAGCCGACGGGGGTCGTGCGCAGCGTCGGTTTGAGGCGCATAGGTTCGGCAGGGGCGGGAGCGGGTTCTGCAGTACCTGTTAATGCAACTGGGACCAAGCACAGTGAAAAACAGATCGAAGCGAGCACAAACAGCTCGTTGCCCTGAATGTCCCTGACAAGTAATAGTAGTTGTGCCGCGCCTGCCGCGCTGTAGTTAATGACCATGTAGATACTGAGCAGGGAGCCGCGCTGACGGTTGCCAACACTGGAATTGAGCCAACTCTCCGTGACCATAACCATGGCGGCCATGGCGAAACCTGTGACAAAACGTAGCGCACCCCACACAAGCGGGTCTACAAGTAGCATGTGAGCTAGTGGAACAACAGATACGACAGAAGCGCAGACACTGAAGGTGCGAATGTAACCGACCTTACCAACGAGGTAGGCGGTGTAGCGCGCACCGGCAAACAGCCCGAGATAGTAGCCACTCATGATAAGCCCAGTTATCTGGGTGCTAAAGCCTTCCAAGGTACTGCGCAGGCTCAATAGGGTCATAAAGAGACCACTGCCGAGCAAGAGAAAGCCATAACTTAGCAGCAGGGCGGCAGTTTGTTGCAGCAGCGCTCTCACTGTGGTGCGCGCCTAAGCGCCGTTAGTCGCGGCTCTGTCATAGCTCAGTGGCTCCTTGGCGTTAGCATTAAACGTCGTGCTCTGATGATCTGCTACCTCACGGTAGAGCGCCATTTCTCGGGGACCGAAAGCGGTGTTCGCACCGCATACATCGATCAAGTGAGCACACCGGTTGGCACCTGCGACTAACATGGCGAAATCAGTGCTGTGGCGGGTGGATTTAAGGGTTGGCGTGATGTAGCGAATCGCGATGCCGATACGCCTGTCATCAGTGACATTGGGGCCAGAGGCGTGAAACATCAAACCGTGGTGCAGTGACATTTGTCCGGGTTTCAGGGCGGCGCACACGTCGTGGCGCTCGTCGACTTCAACAGCAACTTCCTGGCCACGGCTCAGGATGTTGTCTGAGGCGAAAGTGTCGCGGTGGGCGACTTGAGCGGTATGTGAACCCGGGAGAAAACGCATGCAGCCACTTTCTGGTGAGGCTTCGGAGAGCGCCAGCCAAGCGGTCAATTGCTGGCTGTCTGAGGCCATGCCCCAGTAAGTCAGATCCTGGTGCCAACTGATGTGTTTGTCAGTGTGGGCCTCCTTGATAATAAACTCACAGGCCCAGACCAGAATGTCGTCGCCGAGAATTCGGCTGACGGTCTCTATAATTGCCGG
>JBMZCU010000205.1:0-6244 GCA_049613705.1 Pseudomonadales bacterium
GCAGAAGAGAGAATATAATACCCCTGCATCTGTTGCAGAGGTGGCGCAGCTCTTGAGAGAGCTGCGTGGGGAGAATGCTTTGGTTATTAAATTACAACTCAGGAAGAATGTAACTAAAGCTTTAGGACTGACTTAATCTTTATCAGTTGTTCCCTTAAGGCTTTCATGCATTGAGCGGATTGTGTGCCAAACCGTTTTAGTTTTTTTGGACTTGCCGAGTTTGTAATTGCCATTTTCAAGTCGCTCAACACTATAGTCTATGTTATTTCCAGCAATTATGATGTCCATTAAGCTCTTTGTGCGGTTAGGCCCTTTGATACGTTGCAGATAAATTTTCTGAATAGGTGCTGTTTCAGGAATAAAACTGACAGCAATTAGTAAGCTGGTGCATGGCCCAGTACTATTATCACTGTCATAACCTTCACAGAATAAGCCGTTAGTCGGGTTCAACTGGTAGTGATCAGCCTGTGAGGTGTTGAGGTCAATCGTGGGCAAGCTACAGCCCGTTAAAAAAAGTGCTGAGGCCAAGCCTAGAGAGAGTTTGTAATGCATAGCGGAATCCTTAACACCTATAACAGTTAGCAGTAGTCTTCAAAGGGATTGGGTTGTGTAACGTCTATACTCTGCGCGTATCCGGGGAGTTTGATTTCACTGGCGCTGATGTCTAGATCTTGCCCTTCAAGTACGTTGTGATTGAATTTATAGCTCGGCTTTGCCTGCCCCATACTCGCCTGTAAATCGTAAGCGTTAGCGCACGCTTCTACCTTGAGATTGCGTGCCTGCCAGGCGCTCATGGCCTGTTCCCCATGTTTGTTACGCATCATTTCCAAGACAATATGAGGGGCAAGCACGGGGGCGCTTGCGTTATTGCCACCAAAGCCTTTGGAGTTGAGAATGACACTGTCCATACCTTGTTTGCCGACCTCCATGTGCTGTTGCACAAAGTGTAGGTTGCTTTGGTGGACATCGTGCGCAATGTGTTCAGAAGTAACGATACCGGGGATATAGCCGTAAGCCCAAGTCCCTAGTGATGCTGTCAGCTGATCTCCCCCGGCAGTGCCTTGAGAGTGTCCTAAATAGCACTTGATCGCGGTGACAGGCCAACTGTCGATAGCGAAGGCTTTGGCAACTTCGTTTATGACGTGAGATTCTGTGACTCGATTCTGCGGTGTGCTTGTACCGTGCGCCTGAACGAATGAGCGCTGCTGTAGTGATTCAGTGCCGAGTATGGATTGCACAAGTGAGGCTGCCTTGGCTAAGGTCACGTAGTTGCCGATGCCGGGGGCGGAAATCGACTTTTTGTGGCCATCGGCATTGACGAAGACATCCGGTACTGCTCCGTGAATTTGCGCACCGAGCTCCAGCGCGAGCTCGTCGCACATGAGCAGTACAAACTGGCTGGACTCACCTATGGTGAAGCCGCAGTTTTCAGCGAAGGGGCGGCACGAGCTGCGATAGTGTTCTGCAGTGAGCTCATCAACGTTATTGAGTGCGCGCAGCTCTTTGTCTTCAGCCAGAGCGCCCATCGTGCGAAAGCCTTCGATAATTTCAGGCGTAATAGGGGCATCGCTTCCACCGACAAGCACGACTTTTTTTCGCCCTTCGCGAATATCTTGCACGGCACTGCGTAAATTGTAGAGAAACGTGGCGCAAGCGCCGAGTGCGCCACCGGTACTACCAACATTGCCCAGTATGTAAGCGTTGACAAAGTCGGCGGGCATCTGTGCATAGCCTAAGGGCATCTGTTTAGAGGTGGTGCGCTTGCCGATGCTTGGAAACTTGGTCAAGCCGCCAAAGCCCAGATCGTCTAGCTGGCCGATGGAATTACTGGCATACACCGCGATATCATCGGGAGAAACAGCTTCACTGATGTGCTCAAAGGGGATGCCGCATGAATCAATAGCATCGCTCGCGGCGAAAATAGTCATCTGTAAATTGCGCGGATGATTGCGCGATTGATAGAGTTTTCCAGGCTCAAATCCACTGGGAAGTTGCCCCGCTGTTTTGACCCCACTGGCCTTTGTATCAGGGAGAATGGTGTCGAGCTGACCGCTAACTTGCACCTGCACTGTTTTGTCGACAGCGGCAGAAACCTGCCAGTTAGCAGGGATAACGTTGGGCAATTGCCGCTCGTTGAGGGTGAAGCTCAGAGCTGTCTGTGTTTTTAAGCTGGCGGATTTGTTAAAAACGATGGCATCGACATCGAAGTGCTCACCGCTGATTTTGCGAATGAGACTGTTCTCGAGGACCTGTGGTGTGATTGCATCTACGAGTGTTTCTAAGCTGTGGTATTCCCCGTCGACAGTGAGATAGTTGCCCTCTTCGCAGGTAACCAATTTTGAGAGTGTTGCCAGGCTCAAAATGGTGCCAGCACGCTCCTTGGCGTCCAGTTTGTCAATGATTAGGCGACGATAGCTGTGATGAAAAGAGCTTCTTCCGGCTGGATTAATCCCACCGAATCCAACGATGACAGGTAGATGTGACAACTAAAGGCTCCTCAAGGGAAAAATAGAATGTATTCTAGCGATTGGTGTCAGGACTGGCTAGGTATTTGCTTAATTAATGTGTCAAGTTAAGCGAAATTCGCAATGGACTAAAAGCAGTACAGAACACATGGCTAAATGTGCTGTCATAGGTGGCACTAAAACTCTTTGCACGCAGGTGCTAGGGTGTATTAATTTCTAAAATTAGGTGTAGTAAATGAAAAAGCAAGTATTGGCGCTGGTGCTTCCAGCATTTATTTTGACAGGTTGCGCGACAACTCAGGGCCCTAACGGTAATGCGACTGTTGGCGCTGTGGGTGGGGCTGTTGTTGGGGCTTTATTGGGCAGCCAAATGGATAATGACGGTAACCGTGATCGCGGAATTATTTTAGGAGCGCTGGCAGGGGCTGCCGCTGGTGGCGCGCTGGGCAATTACATGGATCGCCAAGAAGCGGCGATGAAAGCCGAACTCGAAGCTGAGCGCAGTCGCAATGCGATCGAGATTCAGCGTATTAAAGATGATACGTTACGTCTGGTATTGAACGATGATGTTTCGTTTGACACAAATTCTGCCAAGGTTAAACCCAGCTTTTATCCATCATTGGGTAAGGTCGCTGAAGTGCTCAATAAATACCAGGAATCACGGATTACCATTGTGGGGCACACGGACTCACGAGGCAGCGAGGCATACAATCAAGAACTGTCACTTAAGCGCGCGCAAGCGGTACAAAGTTATCTGGTTAACTCAGGTGTCTCTACGTATCGTTTGATGACAGACGGACGTGGTGAGCTAGCGCCTCGCGCCAGTAATGAGACCGCCGCAGGGCGCAGTCAAAACCGCCGCGTTGAGCTGCTAGTACAAGCAGTAAGTGGTCAGTGATAATAAGGCGCTAACTACGCCTTATCAGGTCAGCCCTCTGGCGCTGAGGTAAATCCCCCTACACAGGGTCTCATTGGGCGGGTAATAGAGCTGATGTCGCGTTTAACGCGACATCAGTATATCGCCAGATTGGATGTTGCTATGGCCTGTTAAACCGTTGACTCGACCCTTTGCAGAATTGCTCTGTACTTGATCTACGGTTAATACCAGCGATGTCTTGATGAGTTCCACACTGGCGCTGTTGTCTTGGTTGTAAAACGTTGACTTGCGATAGACATCAAACATGTCCCCTGCCTTGACCCCAGCGGCGCTGCCGACATTAAACCAAATGTTACTTTCATCGGTCCGGCTAATTTCGACCGTAAAACTGTTGCATGCTAGCGTGTCGTCAATCGTTTGCGCCATTCTATCGAGTTCAAGGCTGACTTGTTTCCCGTAATCGAGCTGCCAAAACGGACTGCTGGCAAAACCAAAGGTTTGGCGATCACTGTTGCCCCAAAGGCCGGCTGTACGAAAGCTCTTTTGCGCCAGTAAGGTGCCTGTGAAACCATCATGTATAAAGAGATCTACTTCGAAAGCGCGCAGGTATTTACTGCTCAAATAGTCGTATTTGTTGTACTTGTCGATAAAGTAGTTTTTTTCGCGGTACACACTGGGTGTCAGCATTGAGAGGTCACGTACGACTCCAGATACTAGGTACTGTACATTCAAATGACGAGTTTGCTGCAGCACAGTTGTGAGCGCACCCTGGGGGAGTTGCTGTGTTGCTGCAATGCTGGTGTTGGGCTGAAGCATCAGATGCCCGGCATTGAGTACCTCGAGATTGCTCTCGCGCTGTAGTCTTTTACGTAGCTCTGAGGCGAGATCGGACTCAATATTGTGAAGCCTGCCGATTGTTGACTGGCGGCGATCCAGCATGGGAAATGCGGCGATGGCAATGCGCTTGCGGTAATTGTTGGCAGATGCGCTGGCACATTGATTGCGTGGGGTAATGTCGACACTGATTAACACGCTCAACATGTTGCTGCGAACTTGCTCTTTAAGTACGCGGGCGTGGCCTACATTGGCCAGGGCCTCTAGGGACAATGTGTTCGCCGAGAGCACGCCGTCATTAAGTTGCTGCTGGGTGCTAAGGTAGGCCCCAGCCTGCAGAGCTGCCTGTTGGCGAGCGCGGGTAATCGCCAATTGCCGCGCACTGGTCAGGTCACCGTTGACGATCAGGGCTTGGCCTGTGGCTTGCACTTGCGCAGCTTGAATATGAAAAGACATCAGCAGAGTAATGCTGAGGATTAAGCGTGCTGTGAGAGAGTGTCGTTTTAAGCTCAACATGTGTCGTCAATTACCGATAATAGAATGAAATACACGTTTTTAAAGTTTACAGGCAGCTATTGCCGTGCACAGAAATTGCAGGCCTGTGATGTTGGTGCGCCGCAATTAATCTCTTTGTTTTGTGAATATAATATATTTTACTGCGCTGTGTATGTATTTGATGGATTAATTAGCGCTAAAAATAGTTTTAAATTACTATTTAATAAGGTTTATTAATCCTAGATGGCAGATTATAGTTGTGTGAGTTACAGCCAGTGATGACAGGCTGATGTATAAAATAGGGATTTTTATAAAGGTTACCTGATGAAGATATTTCTACTGTTAACAGCTCTCGTGCTCGCTGGCTGTGTGCCCAAGGGGCTGCGCCCGGTTACTGAGGGTAATATGTCACCGGAGACGGCGCGTAAGATCGTCGAGAAGGCGATTGATGTTGACAGTCTTGCAGAGTTTGCCAAGCCTGCAGATACTGCGCTCGCCCCCATTTCACCTAATCACTATGACCCTGTTAGCGAAGCTGTGGCGCAAATGGCAGACCAAATGGTTTTGGGCATGCGTCAAAATAGAGTGAAGCGCTTACCCGTGGCGGTGTTACCGTTCCGCTCTCTGCGCAACTCAGTGCAGGATGACTTGTTTGGCGAGCGAATCTCTGAGAGCTTTGTGTTTCCGATGCAGCAGCGAGGTTACAATTTAGTTGATTATCGCGCAGTGAGTTTAGCGACAACCGCTAAATCGGGTGTCTCCAAGGGCAGTCTACCTGGGCTCCAGCAGCAATTTAAGATTTATTATATACTCACCGGCACTTACGCTAGGCACAATGATGGCGTTGTGCTCAATGCGCGTGTGCTCGATACCATTACGCGACAAGTCGTTGCGGCGGGCCAGAGCCATATTTCCAACGCGCGACTCGAAGGCTTTTTACCAGGCTACGATCCGGTAAAGGCGTACAACAACGGTTATATTATTGAAAATGGCTCTGGGCCAGCGGGTTTTTAAACGATGAAGAAGACAGGCTTGCTAAAACTACTATGCCTCAGCGCGGTGCTACTCCTCGCCGGTTGTGAAACGATTACGAAGAAAGCACGTGATTTGAATACCAACGTCGGGGGTAAAAAAACAGGCGAGACCTATCGCGCGACGGGCTATGCTTTAATTTCTAAGCAGCCGGGAGCGACACGCCAAGAAAAAATCCTCAATGCAATCAGCGCTTCTAAACTCAATGCGTACCGCGAACTGACAGCAATGATTCACGGGCAGTATATTTCCAGTAGTAGTACGGTACGCGATACGGCAGTCATTAATTCAGACTTGAAAACGGCGATGGCAGGGGTTGTTAGAGGTGCGCGTGTCGTTAAAAGTTATCCGCTTCAAGATGATATCTATGCCACCATACTTGAGGTCAGTGCTGATCAGATGCAGCGGGCCTGGGTGGTCAACAATAATTGATCCACCGTTAAGGTGTGTATTATCTAATAAAAAAGCCCGCGCAGCGGGCTTTTTTGTGTGCGTCAGCCCTTGGGGTGGGACTTCTCAAACGCGGCGAGCTGTTCTGCGG
>JBMZCU010000206.1:0-6233 GCA_049613705.1 Pseudomonadales bacterium
GAATCAATATCGGTCGCAAGAATTTTGACATCGTACTGCTCAAGCTCCGGCAAGTTGTCGACGATTGTCATCGCCAAACTGTAGGCCTCCTCGCCGTGCGAGCAGCCCGCTGACCAGATACGCAGCTTGCGCGTGCCGCCTTGGCGCATTTCGGGTAGTACATCATCAGCGATAAAATCAAAGTGATGGCGCTCGCGAAAAAAGGCGGACAAATTAGTGGTCAGCGCGTTGATAAACTGCTGAAACTCTTTGGGGTTTTCCTGTATGTAACTGAAATACTGCTCGAAGTTTTCCAGTTTTAACGCCCTTAGCCTGCGCACTAAGCGGTTGTACGCCATATCCTGCTTGTGATCGGCCAGCACGATCCCCGCGTAATCGTAGAGATCGTTGCGCACTTTGTTAAAATGCTGAGCGGTAAACTCAAATTCACGTTCCATGCTGTATGCAGAGTCCACTTAGGTTCCCTTCCCTACCCGTTTGCCTGAGACACGTTAAAACTCCTGCCACTCTTCGCTGCTGTCTTCGACACTGAAGACGCGCTCCACCGGCACCGGCTTGGGCGCCTCTGGCAGCGCTTGCTCGGTGCTCATCTGACGCAGCACTTGAATGTCCTCATCGTCTGCAGAGTCCGCACCTGGCTGCCCGGCTACTGCAAAGGCACTGACCAACTTCTTGAGTTCAAGCGCTTGGCCGTCCAGCGAAGTCGACGCCGCGGCAACTTGTTCAACCAGTGCGGCGTTTTGCTGTACCCCATCGTCCATCTGGGTGACGGCCGCATTAACCTGTTCGATGCCAATCGCCTGCTCGCGGCTGGCCGATGCGATCTCGGCCACTATGGTCGAGACGTTATCGATCGAGCTGATGATATCGCTCAGCGCTTTGCCCGACTCTCCGACGTAGGCGTTGCCCTCGGCGACGCGTTCAGCGCTGTCCTTAATCAGTGTCTTGATCTCTTTGGCCGCTCCAGCACTGCGCTGTGCGAGGTTGCGCACTTCAGAGGCCACCACGGCAAAGCCGCGCCCCTGCTCGCCGGCGCGTGCTGCTTCTACCGCGGCGTTCAGTGCAAGCAAGTTAGTCTGGAAGGCAATTTCATCAATCACTGTCAGTATTTCAGATATTTTGTTTGAGCTGGTTTGGATCTCAGCCATCGAGCGCACGGCGCTGTCTGTTATTTCGCCACCCTTAACAGCCATCTGCTGCGCTTGGCTAGACAGCGATTTAGCTTGTTCGGCGTGATCGGCATTTTGCTTGACGATACTTGTCATCTGCTCCATGCTCGCCGCGGTTTCTTGCAGCGAAGCCGCCTGCGCTTCAGTGCGCGAGCTCAAGGTCGAATTGCCGCGCGCTATCTCGGAGGCACCTGTCGTGATGTTGGCTCCGGTGTGGCGAATTTCGCTGACCATGTGCGCCAAGTTGCTAATTGATGCGTTGACCGCTTCGTTGAGCTGCTGGAATTCGCCAGAGAACTCACCTTGCATCTGCTCGGTCAAATCCCCTTCGGCTGCGCTTTGCAAGACCCGCTTAATCTCCTGCAGCGGCGAGGTCAGCGAATCGAGTAATTCATTGATGCCCTGCGCTATATCACCGAGGAAGCCACTGAAATCTTGCAGGTCCAAACGTCCATCTAGCTCACCTTGTGCCGCCTGTTCGATCAACACTTGGACCGCGCTCTCCGCCTTGAGCTGCTCTGTTTTATCCAGCCACTCAACAACCGTTCCAATGCGTCGACCGCCGTTATCCAGTACCGGATTGAAGGTCAGCTCATACGTGCAAGAGCCGATCACCACTAACACACTGGACTGATTACCTAGCATCTGCGTGTTTTGCTCTGTCTGGCGGTACTGTTTAAACACTGCGCTGTCAGTGCCGACCAGATCATCAAAATCCACCTCCGGCAAATAGGGTTTAAGTGCCTGTTCAGAGCGTTTGAGCATATCGACCACAGCGTCGTTGACATAGCTGATACGGTTGCTGCTATCGACTAACATGACGCAGGCTGAGGCGTTATCTAGCGCTGCTTTAATGCGCTGCGTACGCGCCTCGTTTTCACGGGCATCGTTTACCTCAAAGCCTAGCTTGACCCCCAGCATATTGGCGCTGCGCTTGAGTGCGCCCAGCTCACCTTCTTCGCGCAAATCAATACTGCGCAAATAGTCGCCTTGCGAAATCGTTATCAAGTGATCTTTGATACTGGCTAAAGGCTCTATCACTCTCTGCCTGACATAGTATTTAGCCGCCAGATAAAGCCCGACAAAAGCGCCGATAGGCCCCAGCGCCAAATACTCCCCTGAAGCGCCACCTAAGTAGAGCATCAAGCTCAACAGCAGCCCAGCACCTAGAGCAATCAAAGCGTACTGATCGAACAGGCGCTGCAAGTTACTCTCGGAGATAGAGCCCGGGTCTCGCAGCACTTTCTGCTGCTTATTGAGTAGATCGTACTCTTTTTCGGTGTCGGCGATTTCCTGCTCGCTCGCCATGGTACGCACCGACATATACTCGATAATCTGCGAGTCCTTGTACACCGGAGTCACATTCGCTTTAACCCAGTAGTAATCGCCGTTTTTACAGCGATTTTTTACCAGGCGTGACCAGGGTCGCCCAAGTTTCAGGGTATCCCACAAATCCTTGAAGGCCGCTTGGGGCATACTGGGATGGCGCACAATGTTGTGACTGCTGCCGACCAGTTCTTCACGCGAGTAGCCACTGACTTCGATAAACGCTGGGTTGGCGTAAACTATGCGGCCTTTCAGGTCGGTTTTCGTCACTAACTCCTGATCGGGCGTCAGTGTGATTTCACGGTCTGTGATGGGTAAATTCTGCTTCATAACGGTTTTCCTTCACTCACCTTGATCTCACTCTTCCAAGCTTGGCACGTTGATCGCCAGCTCATCCGAGTTCATCAAAGTATCAATGTCCATTAATACAATCATTTTGTCATCGTGAGCGACTAGTCCTGTCACAAACTCCGAATTTATTGAGCTTCCCACCTGCGGCGCCGGTTGGATGTCGGCGACATTAAAGGCGTACGTTTCAGCGACCGCATCGACGATGATCCCCATCACACGCTCGCGGCCCTCGCTCATCACTTTAATCACCACAACCACTGTCGTTGCACTGTACTCCACAGGGGCTAAACCAAAGCGCTCGCGCAAATCGACAATGGGAATGATAGTACCGCGCAGGTTGAGCACGCCCTTGAGATAATCCGGCATGTCAGGCACCCGCGTCACCGGTGACCAGCCGCGCAATTCCTGAACGCGCAGGATATCGATCGCATACTCTTCACTGTCCAGCACAAAGCTCAAGAACTGCCGCTGTTCGCCACTTGAGATATCAGCCTCACTCGCCATTTGGCTCGCCTGATGACTCATACTTTTACTCTCCTTCTATTAACCCACTGGGCTAAAATCGCCTCGGCGATTATTGATATCTAGCTACTGACACTTGCGCAAGCGCATGCGCTGATTGTGCGCATCATCTAAGCTCATCAACCCGGCTACATCGAGAATCAATGAGACGCTGCCATCACCCAAAATAGTGCCACCGAGCAGTCCTTGGACCCGCTTAAAATTCACTTCCAGACTTTTGACGACAACCTGTTGTTGACCCAATAGCTCATCGACCACTAAGCCGACTTTCTTACCGCCGGACTCCACTACAATTACCAGGCGCTGCTGCTGCCCTGCACTGAATGCCAGTACGTTGTCTTCACTGTCACCGCGGTGCAGCGACAGCACTTTCTTCAAACTGATAAGGTGAATGTACTCATCGCGAAAATTAAACAACTGGCTGTCGCTGCCAATGCTCTTGATTAAACTCTTGTCCGCCAACACCGTTTCGATAATCGCCACCAGCGGGACAATAAACACTTCGTCTTCAGCCTTGATCAGCTGGCCTTCTAAAATCGCCAGCGTCAGCGGCAGGCGCACACTGATTTTTGAGCCCTCACCGCGCCTCGACTCGATTGAGACCTGTCCCCCCAGCGATTCAATATTGCGCCGCACCACATCCATGCCGACCCCTCGCCCAGAGAGGTCTGACACTTGCTCTGCGGTGGAAAACCCTGCTTTGAAAATCAGCTCGTTGGCCTCTTGATCGCTCAAGCTCTGATCGCTGGTAATCAGCCCGCGCTCAACGGCTTTGGCTTTGATCTTATCGATATTTAAACCGCGCCCGTCATCGATGATGTCGATCACAATAAAGCCGTTCTGATGGTAGGCACTCAGTTCGATACAGCCCTGTTCAGACTTGCCTGCCTCGAGCCGCTCCTGGGGTGTCTCCAAGCCGTGATCGAGCGCGTTGCGCACCAAGTGGACCAGAGGGTCACCGATTTTTTCCATCACTGTCTTGTCGATCTCGGTCTGCGCGCCGTTGATGACCAGTTCCACTTTCTTACCCAACTTACCGGAGGCATCGTGTACCAGGCGCGGGAAGCGATTGAAGACAAAACTGATCGGCAGCATACGCACCCGCATCACATCTTCTTGCAGGTCTCGCGTATTGCGCTCTAACTGTGACAACCCTGCACTGAGTGCGTCGTTGACAACGCCCTGCTTGGCGAGCACTTCCCCCGCCTGACTGAGCATCGCCTGGGTGATGACTAACTCGCCGACCCGATTCATCAGGGCATCGATTTTTTCGATTTCAACGCGCACCGAAGAGGATTCACCAAAACTGGCGCGCGCACTCTCCCCCTTGGCAGGTGTTGTTTCAGGGCGCGGGGCCGGCTCAACAACAGCGGCACTCTCAAGCTGTACTTGCTCCAACGCCTGGGTTAATTCCTCTAGCGAATCTTGCGCAGGGCTCTGCAGCGGCGTAATGCTCAATTCACAACAGTCTTCAACCCATTCAAAAATTTCCTCGACCTCTTCTCTCTCACACGGTGAAGCCAAGCGCAGCTGCCAGCTAATATAGAGATCGCGACACTGGTAGCTCTGCGCCTCAGGCAGCGCACTGATGTCAGCCTCTATGGTCAATTCACCAAGGTCTTGTAACGCTTCAAAGAGGTAGGAGGGTTCATTGCCGCCCTGCAGCAGGTCGGGCTCGGGGATAAATGAGATCTGCCAGCCACTGGTCGCTGTCTCCTCTTGCACAACCTCTGGCGCGGCGGGCTCGTCACTCACTGCCTGGTTGCCCTGCAGTACCGCCTCTAGGCTGGCCTCTACGGCACTGACCTTTGAAGGGTCCAGTTCACCTTCCTGGGCGACATCCAGCATTTCGCGGATAATATCCACTGACTGCAGCAGTAGATTGACGTTAGTGCGGCTCATACTCTGGCGCTGTTTGCGCACTTCATCTAAGAGTGTCTCGACCTTGTGAGTGAAGTTAGCGACTTGCTCAAAGCCAAAGGTGCCAGCCCCACCTTTGATAGAGTGGGCAGCTCTGAAAATCGTATTGACCACTTCTTCACTGCCATTAAAGTCCAGCAGCGCCGCCTCCATTGCGGCCAGCCCCTCGTAACTCTCTTCGAGAAAGTCACCAATAAACTGTGAGAGATCAATACTCATAGTCAGTTACCGCACAACACGCTTGATAGTGTTAAGTAACTTCTCGGGATTGAACGGCTTGACCAACCAACCGGTCGCACCCGCCGATTTCCCCTTGAGCTTCATCTCGGAAGAGCCCTCGGTGGTGAGCATCAAGATAGGCGTGAACTGAAAAGCCTCTAACTGGCGCAGCTCACTGCACAACGTGATGCCATCCATCTCCGGCATATTCACATCGGTTAGCACCAGATCAAAGCTCTGCTGCCCAGCTGCGGCGAGTCCCTGCACGCCATCTGCGGCTTCAACGACCTGATGCCCCGCTTCCTTCAAGGTAAAAACCACCATATTTCGCAAGGAAGTAGAGTCATCTACTACTAAGATAGCTGCCATTTACTTTTCTCCACTGTGGCTAGATTGATAATGTCTGAGTCAAACCCAGCAACTGGGCTGTTGTGTTTAACGCTTCGCTGGATGACTGCCAGCTGATCGCCCTGTGCTGTGCCTGGGCCTCACCGACAATCACGCAGAGTAACTGCACCCCCGCTGTGTCAACCCACTGCAGCGCAGCGGCATCAAAGGCGATATCACCTTCGCTCTGTGCCAGTTGGGCCAGCAGCGCTGCGCTGTGCGCTTCGATCGTCATAATCGAGAGCTCTTGAGGCAGTTCAATTGTCAGCTGTTGCATGTTTTGTCCACTCGTTATTGCCCGGGTGCGGTCAGTGCCGATCACTCAGGATAAAAAACACC
>JBMZCU010000207.1:0-6121 GCA_049613705.1 Pseudomonadales bacterium
CAACCCCAGCCGGTAGTGTGCGTACAGTGGCTGCAATCAATGGTCGGTCCGGTGGTAACAGCTCCGTTGTCACTATGTAGGTGGACCCCCAAATAAGCGGCGCCAGTGCAGTTGTAATGATTAAAACGAGTGTTGCTTTGGTGTCGAGTGCTTTCATAATTTAATTTGTCTTCAATTCAAGATAACTCATTCTTTATCTCATTTGTCTTGATGTCAAGATAAATTGGCGATATATTTTCACCCCATAGTGGTATCTCTTTGGAGTGTGATATGGATGCGGTAGAAAAAATTATTCAACAGTGGCAGACGCAACGCCCTGATCTTGAGCTCGGACCTATGTTGACTATTGGTCGCTTAAAACGCTGCGCAGCGCTTGTGGGGCAGCAGTTAGAGCGTGAGTTTGCTCTGCACGAGCTGACGACTTGGGAGTTTGATGTGCTGGCAACATTGCGTCGGGCAGGTACGCCTTATTGCCTTACCCCGACGCAGCTCTTCGGTGCGATGATGATTACGTCAGGTACGATGACACACCGCTTGCAGCGTTTAGAAAAGCGCGGTTTAGTCGAGCGGGTAGACAACCCTGAAGATGCCCGCAGTAAGCAAGTACGCCTGAGTGAGCAGGGGCTGAAGTGTATAGAATCTGCTGTTACAGGCCATGTCGCCAACGAAGCACATATCTTAGCGGGCCTAAGTGATGCGCAGCTCTGTGCGCTAGATAGCGCGCTGGCATCTTTACTCGGAGAGCTTGAGTAATATTCTTGATGCAGCGCAGAAGGTGCTGATTTGCTTGTAATTAAGTGCCTACACGGGCTCGGATCACGGTATCATGGCAATCTGCATTAAACCAGCTGGAGTAGGTCGATGAAAATTTTGGTGTTAAACAGTGGCTCCTCGTCGCTGAAGTTTCAGGTGATAGAGGTTGAGATAACTGACTCGGGCGAGTGCGCAGCTCACTATATTGTCAAAGGGTTAGTTGAGAGCATCGGCAGTTATTCACAGTTGACCTTTAATGTCAGCGGACGCCCAAAGGTACGCCAGAGTATGTCCCTTAAAAATCATGAGGCGGCCATTGATACCGTATTGCGCTGGCTGATTTCACCGGCTGCGGATATTGAGAGCATTCGCAGCTACTCAGACATTCAAGCTGTCGGGCACCGCGTTGTGCACGGGGGAGAGCATTTCACGCGCTCTATTCTCATCGACCAGGACGTGAAATCGGGTATCGAAGACTGTATGGAGCTGGCACCACTGCACAACCCTGCGAACTTGCGCGGCATTGAAGCAGTGACGACTTTACTGGGGGCTGCTGTACCTCAAGTTGCAGTGTTTGATACGGCTTATCACTCAACGCTGCCGGAGGAGGCTTATCTCTATGGCCTACCTTACCAGTACTACCGCCGCTACAAAATCAGGCGCTATGGTTTTCACGGTAATTCACACCGCTATATCGCGTATAAGCATCGAAAAATTCACAATATCCCACGTGAAGACGTCAATATTATTTCATTGCACCTGGGTAACGGCTGCTCGGCTTGCTCGATTCAAGCTGGAGTATCTGTGGATACCTCGATGGGCTTCACTCCACTCGATGGTCTTGTAATGGGTACGCGCTCCGGGGATATCGACGCGTCTATCTTGCACTACTTGCACCTCAAAGAGGGGCTGAGCTTTGACGACGTCGATAACTTACTCAACAAGCGTTCAGGGCTGTTGGGTATCTCTGGTTTGACCTCGGATATGCGCGAGCTGTTGGACGAGGCCGAGGAGTACAACGACAGGCGGGCCAAACTGGCGATTGACATTTTCTGCCGCAATATTCGCAAGTATATTGCCGCCTACTTTGTTGAAGCCGGTGGCAAGGTTGATGCCATCGTCTTCACCGGTGGTATCGGTGAGAACTCGGCGGAGATTCGCCGCCGCATTTGTGAGCCTCTGGTGTCACTGGGGCTAGAGTTTGCTGCCGACGCCAATAAAATTGGCCTTAAAGAAGGCGATTACAGTGAAATATCCACCCCGGGAAGCAAGCTAAAAGCCTTTGTTGTGCCAACGGATGAGGAGTTTATTATCGCGGTGGATACTATTCGTCGTGTTGAAGGTGTTGAGGATCTTCATTAAGAAACAGGCGGTGCTTGGCATTTGAGAAGGCGGCCCGCTCTACAGAGAGGGCCTGGCTTACCCTCAACTGCAGGCACTAGCGGTGACACCTGGGTGAGTACGCAGCTCAATGGGTGTTTAACTGCTCTTTGCTGTCTCTGTCGCTCATTGAGAGAGCGTTCTCGTCCTTGGTGGCAATCAGCGATGGACAAAAGCGTAATACTAGACATGTGTCTTGTTTGAAAAAAGCCTCGTAGGTTGGCGCTGTATCCATGCGCTTTGTTTGAAAATTCTATTGATCTATATCAATTTTTCACTTCTCTTGTCGTCTATTTCTAACACTATCTCCCTATTGTTTAAGGAGTAAGTCTTTTTCCTAGTCTTTTGTTGCCTTGGCTATTAGTATCAATTTACTGTCAGGTTTGTTTGAAACAAAGAGTGAAGTAGCGATGGCAATGCAGAAGAACTGGAACTGGTTGGAGCAAAACGAAGCGCGTGATTCTGTCTCGCCACACCTGCTGCGCAGCGACGCTGCATTGGGCTCTTTGTTCGAAGCTGTGATCATGGCTGCAGAAGCTGCCTGGGATATGTCTGGCTCAATACTCTTACTCAACACCCAGCGCCAGACGTTACATACCGCTGCTGGGCCAAGTTTACCCGACTTTTATTCTCAAGCGATCGATGGGGTCAGCATCGGCGAAGGTGTTGGTAGTTGCGGGCACGCCGCTTACACGGCGCAGGTGACGATTGTTGAAGATATTCAGACACACGCTAATTGGGCGCCGTTTAAAGCGCTGGCGGCCAGTGCAGACTTACACGCGTGCTGGTCCATCCCTATTTTAAATAATCGCAATACAGTGCTGGGAACTTTTGCCTGTTATTTTAGTGAGGCAAAAGCACCCACGCAGCGCCAGCTAGATTTTATGTCAGCCGCTGGGAAGACCCTTGCTGTCGCGATTGAGCAGCGTCAGCTGCAGCAAGTGGTGGCGCAGTTGTCCTACTTTGACCCGTTGACAGGTTTGCAAAACCGCGCGGCGTTTCGCAAGAGCTTACAGGAGCAGATCGATGCGCGACTGCCATTAGCACTGTTATTTTTGGACTTAGATAACTTTAAAGAGATCAATGACACCTTGGGCCACGAGGCGGGTGATAAACTGATCCAAACTATCAGTCAGCGTTTTAGTGAATTGGAAACTGAGCGGGTTTGCTTTTCACGTATCGGCGGTGATGAGTTCACTGTCATATATCAATCCGATAATATCGAGAGCGTCGATGATTTCTCGCAGCGGATTATCGATATTGTCAACCAGCCGGTGACTGTCGGCAATGACAGTGTGCAGGTGAGTACCAGCATAGGTATTGCCTGCTTCCCAGAACACGGCGAAGAGCTGTCACAGCTGATGAAACACGCTGATATAGCGATGTATCACGCTAAGTCGAGTGGGCGAAACCGCAGTTGTCACTTCAGTAACGAGATGAAAGAGCAGTTACTGCAGCGCATCAATTTACAGCACGAGCTGCGCATTGCCACCGAGCAGGGGCAGTTTGAAATTTACTACCAGCCCCAAGTCGATAATTTTAGTGACCGACCGGTGTGTGTCGAGGCACTTATTCGCTGGAATCACCCCAGTAAAGGTGTATTGCCTGCCAATTACTTTATTGAGTCCATCGAGGCAAACGGCTTTATCAATATGATAGATCTGTGGGTACTCGAGAGCAGTTGCCGCCATATAGGTACGCTGGATGCTCGCTATTCACTGGCGGTGAACCTCTCGTCAGTGCATCTTTCGGATGTTGAGTTCCCCAGTAAGGTCTTCAGTATTTTAGCGCGCACAGGGTTCGACCCAAAGCGCTTAATATTGGAGGTGACAGAGCGAACACTGATCCAAAATACAAGTACGGTACAGCCTGTGATGAACGCGCTGCGCCAGCGCGGTATCCGCTTTGCCATCGATGATTTTGGCACAGGTTACTCCTCACTCAACTACCTGAAGATGCTGCCCATTAGCGAAGTCAAAATTGATAAGTCTTTTGTACGCGATATTACGACCGACCGTTACGATAAAGAGATTTGTTCTAGCTTGTGCTCTATGGCGAAGAACTTAGATTTGCACATCGTGGCTGAGGGGGTTGAGCGCGAGGAGCAAAAGGGCGCACTCAAGGCGATGGGGTGTATGACAGTGCAGGGCTTTTTCCTCAGCGAGCCTTTGCCGCTTGAGGCACTCAAACGTTATTTATCGGCCGCAGAAAGCGCTGAACTTGCAGAGTTAAAAGAGCGTCAGTTGCTCATCGCTGGCAAATAGCTCTTCCTGTTGTTCAGGCATCTGCTCTCGCTTAGTACGCGCCGCCAGGATGCGCTGTTTGCGGTTGTGGCACAGCTGTACCACGCGGTGTTTTTGATTTTCACTCAAGCGCTGCCAATAGAAGCGCTCATCGCGTGAGCGCAAACAGCCCTTGCAGTAGCCCTTAGGCCCCGAGGTGCAGACACCGACGCAAGGGTTAGGCGTGTGGAACATCTCCTCTTGATCTTGCCTCTCTTGCGTCTGCTCTGTCATGGCGTTCAGGCGGCCTCGCGCTCAATTACAGATTTAAAGGCCATCGGTACTTGGGTGATCTTGCGCGCTTGGTAGTCGTAAAATACGATGCCGGTTTTAGCCAGTGCGACTTCCTCAGCGGTTTTTTTGTTGGAAATAAGGTAGTAAAAGTCGCAGCCGTACTTAGTGAAGTCCCGGACACAAACATCGATTTGAATGGTGTCGCCGTGAAAGCTCTCGGCGTGGTAGGTGACAGTAGAGTCTGTCATTACAACTCCCAGCCCCTGAACATCCTGTTCGGTAAAGTGGTGGTAGTTGAGAAAGCGGATACGCGCCTCCTGAATATAGCAAAGTATCGCTTCGTTACTCACATGCCCTAGATAATTGATATCACTGATTCTCACCGCTAAAGTTGTGGTGAAAGAGTAATTGTCGGGCATTTCTAGTTTTGCTCTAGCCATAATGCACTCCATTTCAGCAACTTACTCTTTGATAATAACAGCTTGATGCAGATTTGCGAGGTCGTGCGATTAGTTTTCGCAACGAATACAGTGGCATATATTTGGTTAAATCGGTGTATGGCTAATGTTTTTTGGGCTGTATCATGGATAACGTCTAACGAAATAGCTGAAAGAGAGTGCCGCAAATCGATGAAAGCCACAATGATACCGCTAGCCTTCACTGCGCTGATGCTTGCAGGGGAAGCTGTGAGAGCCGAAACTGCGCAAGTGACAGTGTGCAGTGGCGAGTGGGCGCCATTTACCTCGGCGCACTTGCCCGCCTACGGTTACAGCTCGGATGTGGTCACTCAGGCCTTTGCCCGAGTGGGCGTTGAGGTGCAGTACAAGTTCTTCCCCTGGAAGCGCAGTTTTGCCCTGGCCAAAATGGGGCGCGAGTGCGATGCCCTCATCGGCTATGTCTGGCTCTCCAAGCGCGAGCGCGACTTTATCTACAGCGCGCCTATCATGACCCAACCCTATGTGTTTTTTCACTTGGTCGACCGCCCGCTGAAATTTGACGGCGATGTCGAGAGTATTCGCGGCGCTAAAGTCGGCGGCAACGCGGGTTCCAATCACACTCGGATGTATCGCGCGCGCGATGCGGGGATTATCGACTTCGAAGTGGCGGGGGATACCGCCTCCAACATGCAGAAGTTGCTGCGCCAGCGCTTTGATGCGCTGCCGTTACCACGCGAAGTTGGTGAGCACTACTTGCGCAATGAGCTATCCCCGCAGGAGGCGTTGCGCATCACTTACAGTCCTGTACCTATAGGTGCCTGGGATTATCACTTGCTGTTCTCGCGCCAGCTGGCGGGTGCAGAGGCGCTCAAAGAGCAATTTAACTTGGGGCTTCGCGGCCTGCGCTCGACTCAGGATGCGCTGGCACTGCAGGTTAAATTGGGGCAGGGGTTTTACGATGAGAAGGTTGTTGTAGAAGAGTAAGGCTGGCACGGGGCCAGCCTTTGATGCGGTGTTCAAGTCAGGCTTAGTAGC
>JBMZCU010000208.1:0-6118 GCA_049613705.1 Pseudomonadales bacterium
GTTTGAAATAGCGATCGGGGCCAGCTACGCCCCGGAGCACACTGACAGCGTGCCGCAGCTGTTGCGCAACGCTGAAATGGCGATGTTCCGCGCCAAGCGTGAGGGTTTAGCGTTTTTAGACGCCAAATTTGAGTAGGCGCGCACTGCACGCGCCAAGCGCCATTATCAGTGGAGCAGGTTGAACGCCTTGGCGCGTTCTTTGGGGTAATCGAATGTTTGCTGCGCGCTCTGCGCGTCGTGGCGGCGCTCGTCGAGCTGGGCAAAGGTGTCAATCTCTTCATCGGGCATGAAGTGCAGGCAGTCGCCGCCGAAGTACCACAGTAAATCGCGCGGTAGCACGGGCACTAAATCTGGATAGGCGCGCACCCAAGTGCAGCAGAAGTCCTGGCCCTGTTCTGTATAGCCGCTCTTGAGCACTTTGAAGTCTTCGATCAGCGCACTAAAACGCTCTAGAAACACTTGATCTTGTGTGCTGCAGGATTGTGTATTGAACGGCGGCATTTGAATCAGGTTGTTGTAGGTCTGCTCGAGCAGTTCGATGTGAAACTCTTGGTACTTGTCCATGCTGTTATCCAGGCGCAAAAAAGAAAGCTATTTTATGTGAGTCCTCGCTGCGACTACAAGCTAGTTTCATCAAACTACCTTGATTTTCTGAGGCTCGCCCCAACTTATAGCTGCTCGGGCGAATTCGGCCCAAGTCGAGATTTACAGCGTACAGCAAATGTTTCCCCAGTGGCTCACAAGCCCTACAGGGAGGCGCTTCAATGTTACCTCTTTCATGATCAGTGGTTTTGGGATGGATGTAATATCCTATCTGTCTGCATGAGGGCATCGAAGCTTAGCGGCTTTAATCGCTCGCTCAAATACGGCTACGACTCTATTTTTATCAGGTGTCACTATGATTCCAGCGCTCTCAATTAAAGGTTTATCTAAAACCTACAGCAACGGTTATACCGCGTTAAAGGATGTCTCTTTCGATGTGAAGCAGGGGGATTTCTTCGCTCTGCTCGGCCCCAATGGAGCGGGCAAGTCGACGACCCTCGGGATTGTGTCCTCGCTAGTCAATGCCAGCAGTGGCAGTGTCGAAGTGTTTGGCCACAGTTTGGCGACAGATTTAACGGCAGCCAAAATGTATCTTGGGGTCGTGCCTCAGGAATTTAATTTTAATGCCTTTGAACAAGTTTACGATATTGTGCGTACCCAGGCGGGTTTTTATGGCTTGAGCGCTGGCGTGGCGGCACAGCGCAGTGAGCACTATCTCAAAAAGCTCGGCCTCTGGGATAAGCGCTCGACGCCTGCGCGCATGCTATCGGGGGGGATGAAGCGTCGCCTCATGATTGCACGTGCGCTAGTGCACGAACCTAAGTTGTTAATTTTGGACGAGCCGACAGCCGGGGTGGATATCGAATTGCGCCGCTCGATGTGGGCTTTTCTAGAAGAGCTCAATGCCTCAGGGACGACGATTATCTTGACCACGCACTACCTCGAAGAGGCCGAGAGCTTGTGTGAAAATATCGCGATTATCGATCAGGGACGCATTGTGCAGAACACGAGCATCAAAGCGTTGTTACAGCAGTTGAATGTCGAGAGTTTTATCCTTGATATCAGTCGCGATTTAGACGCCGCACCTGAGATTCCCGGCTACCACGTGCGCCTGGAAGATCCGCATTCGCTCGTGGTAGATGTGCCTCGCGGCGAGACACTCAATACCTTGTTTGCTCACCTGCAGGCGCAAGATATTCAAGTGCTGAGCATGCGTAACAAGACGAACCGATTAGAGGAAATGTTTATATCCATGGTAGAGAAAAACTTGGAGGAGGCCAGTGAATAATACTCAAATGGCGATTGCGTTTTACACGATAGTGCACCGTGAAATTCGCCGCTTTACCCGCATCTGGGCGCAGACATTACTGCCGCCTGCCATTACGATGACCTTGTATTTTATTATATTTGGCAACCTGATTGGCTCGCGTATCGGTGAGATGGATGGTTTTGACTACATGGAGTTCATTGTTCCCGGGCTCATTATGATGTCTGTGATCACCAACTCTTACAGCAATGTTGCCTCCTCATTCTACAGTGCTAAGTTTCAGCGCAATGTTGAGGAAATGCTCGTTTCGCCTATGCCAAACTGGTTGATATTGTTGGGCTATGTGGTCGGTGGCATGGCGCGGGGTATTTTTGTCGGTATCTTAGTGACGCTCCTATCACTGTTTTTTACCAAGTTGCAGGTACACAGCATAGGGGTTATCGCACTGGTGATCATTCTAGCGTCTATGCTCTTTGCCACTGGTGGTTTTATCAATGCGATGTTGGCCAATTCATTTGATGATATTTCGATCGTACCGACCTTTATCTTGACGCCGCTAACCTATCTGGGCGGTGTGTTTTACTCCATTGCACTACTGCCGGGGTTTTGGCAGGGGGTGTCGCAGCTCAATCCGATTTTGTACATGGTTAACACCTTTAGGTACGGTATCCTTGGCGTCAGTGATATCAATGTTGTGACCGCACTCGCAGTGAGCGCGCTCTTTAGCGCAGTGCTCTTTGGTGTGGCATTGAATATGTTAAATCGAGGGAAGGGGATAAGACACTAATGAATAACAGTGAACAGCGCGAACAACACTTGCTCAAAGAGTCGCCACTGGGCGATCACACCGCTTATGTCAATCACTACGACCCCAGTCAGCTGTTTCCGATTGAGCGAGCCATTAACTGGCAAAAACGTGGGGTGGAGCGTGCCGAACTGCCCTTTATGCACAGTGATAGCGCAGTGGATATTTGGAATGGCTATGAAATATCTTGGTTAAACCCCAAGGGAAAACCTGTGGTGCGTATTGCGCAGTTTCGCATTGACGCGCGCTCTAGCCACATCATTGAATCTAAGTCTTTCAAACTCTATTTGAATTCATTCAACTTGAGTGCGTTTGACAGCGAGCAGGCGGTGATCGCGCAGATGGAAGCGGATTTGAGCCGCGCGGCGGGCGGTGCCGTCGAGGTGCTTTTCTACCATCCCGATAACCTACCTGCTATCGGTCGCTTCGAGGGGCGCTGTATCGATGAGTGTGATGTAGAGATCACGCAGTACACTCCCGATGTTTCCCTGTTGGGCAGCGAGAGTGCGCAACACGTTGAAGAAACGCTCTACAGCCATTTGTTAAAATCCAATTGTCCTGTCACCGGGCAGCCGGATTGGGCAAGCATCAGTATTGCTTACACAGGGGCTAAGATCGATGAGGCCGGCCTACTTAAATATTTAGTGTCTTACCGCGAGCACGGCGATTTTCACGAGCAGTGCGTCGAGAATATCTTCATGGATATTTGGCAGCAGTGTCAGCCTGAAGCGCTCACAGTTTACGCGCGCTATATTCGCCGTGGCGGATTGGATATCAACCCCTATCGCAGCAGTCTCTCGCACAGCGCTGAAAATACGCGCCTGAGCAGACAGTAGCACTTGCGTTGTCGGGCGCTTTCATCAACACTGGCGCTCGACCCATTCAATCACAGCGATAACAACAGGAATAACGATGCAAGCGATTGATTTACTGCACAACCGAGTTTCAACACCTGCACTGATGGAGCCTGCGCCCAGCGCCGAGCAGCTCGAGGTGATGTTTCAAGCGGCGGCGCGCGCCCCGGATCACGCCAACCTGCGCCCGTGGCGCATGATAGTGACCCAGGGCGAGGGGCTGGTCAAAATGGGTGAACTCTTCCTCGAGGCCACGCACAAGCTCGATCCCGCGCAGGCCGAGGCAAAAGAGGCGCGCCTGCTCAACATGCCGCTGCGCGCACCTATGATCATCACTGTGGTCGCCTCTATTGTGGAGCACCCTAAAGTGCCAGAGCTCGAGCAGCTGATCACCGCCGGCTGTGCGGCCCACGCCATGGAGCTTGCGGCCTACGCACAGGGACTGGGGGCGATGTGGCGCTCTGGCGACTTGATGTTCGATGCAAATGTTAAAGCTGGGCTGGGGCTCAGTGAGTCCGAGCAGATTGTCGGATTCCTCTATCTGGGGACCCCCAAGACAGTGCGCCAGGCCTGCGCGGTCGACAGCACAGAGTTTGTCTCACACTGGCCCGCCGCGCTGTGAAGATAGATCCCGCGCGCGAGTTTCTCCCCCAGCTCCTAGAGCAGATCCCACTGCTGCAGCACATGGGGATAACCCAGTGCGAGCTGGGCGAGTGCGAACTCGTTCTCGCCGCTTCGCTGGCGCCCAACGTCAACGATAAAGGCACCGGCTTTGGCGGCTCGCTTAGTGCGCTGGCAACTTTGAGTGGCTGGGCGCTGGTCACTTTGGCGCTGGAGCGCGAGCTGGGTCGCTTTGACGTGGTGGTGCGCGATTCGCAAATGAAATACCTGAAGCCGGTCACGGCGGATTTTAGCTGCCGGGTCAGCTTGCCCGAGCGCGCGAGCTGGGAGGCTTTTACCGCGCGTTTGCGCGAGCGCGGCCGCGCCCGTGTAGCGCTGAGTATTGCGCTCTACAGCGGGGATCTTGTTGCCTGCGAACTCGAGGCCAACTACACCGCACTTGCCACGAGTTAATCTTTTTTACCGCTTGACTCTATAGTCCACTATAGACTTTATACTTGTCAGGATAACCTGATGACACGGAGTCTACTGTGAGCGACAGCGGTTCTACTATTCAATTCTTTGCCCTGCAGGGCGTCACTTGTGCCGGCTGTGTGCGCTCGGTTAAGCGCACCGTAAGCACCTTGCAAGTGGCCGGTAAAATCGAGGATTTCTCGGTGAACTTTGCCGACCGTACCCTAGTGGTCAGCGGCGATTGTCCCAGCGATGAAATCTCTATCGCACTGAGCGAGGCGGGCTACGGCGCGACTTTGCTGCGCGGCGAAGATGACCGCGAAGAGCTGGAGCAAACTGAGCTTGCGCACTACAGGCGCACCTTGACGACCAGCGTCCTGGCGCTGATGAGCGGCGCGCTCATGATGGCGGCTATGATGCTGGGCTGGCAGCCTCCCCTGGACACAGAAGCGGGTGCGCTGGGCAGTGCGCTGCAGGCGCTGGTCAGTGGCGCGGTGATGTTCTTCTGCGCCGGGCACATCTATCGCGGTGCCTGGAAGAGCCTGAAAACACGCAACTTCAATATGGACACCCTGATTGCCATGGGCACGCTCAGCGCTTGGGGCTACTCCGCCGTGATAGCAGTGCTCAGCTATCTCGCTGTAGAGGAGCTGCCCAGTAGTGCACAACACTTGTACTTTGAGGCAGCGGTGATGATCCTCGGCTTTATCCTGCTGGGACAGGCGATAGAGATCAAAGTGCGTGGCACGACGGCTAAGGCAGTACAGAGCTTGGTCGCCTCACAGCCGGGTACGGCGTGGCGCCAATGTGAGGACGGCCAAGTGCGCGCTGTTGATATTGCCTTAGTGGTCCCCGGCGACACTCTGCTCGCCAAACCGGGTGAAACTATCGCCTGTGACGGGGAGATCATCGAAGGGCGTAGCGGTGTAGATGAGTCACTGCTGACAGGTGAGTCTATCGCTCAGCTCAAGGGGCCTGGAGATACGATTGTCGGTGGAACGTTAAACGGCGCTGCGCCGCTGCACTACCGGGTCACCCAGGTTGGCGGTAATACGCTGATGGCTAAAATGGTGCGTGAGGTGCGCCGGGCACAGAATTCTAAACCCCCACTTGGCGTGCTTGCAGACAGTATCGCCGCAGTGTTTGTACCTGCAGTACTCCTTATTACCAGTTTAACCTTGGTCTTGTGGTGGTGGTTCGGCCCAGCGGGGTACTGGGGCTATACCATGATGGCTAGCGTCTCAGTATTGATCATCGCCTGTCCTTGTGCGCTGGGGTTGGCGACACCTATATCGACGATGGTCGGCGTTGGATTAGCAGCCAAGCGTGGAATATTGATTCGCAAGGGCGATGCACTTCAAGTTGCCAGTAAGGTCACGACCTTAGTGCTGGATAAAACCGGTACCCTGACGCAGGGAAAGCCCAGTGTGACCGATGTGCAGTGGCTGGATGAGTGCTGTCAAAACGATGTTTTACAAGCGCTCCAGGCACTGGAGCGCCCCTCTGAACACCCCTTGGCCAGAGCAGTGCTGGCGTACACTGAACAACACTTGCCAGGTGCGCTTGAAAGGCAAA
>JBMZCU010000209.1:0-6113 GCA_049613705.1 Pseudomonadales bacterium
TATAGACCCCATCAACTTTAGTGGCTTTAAGTACCACATCCGCTGCTACTTCGATACCGCGAAGACATGCAGCAGAATCTGTTGTAAAGAAAGGATTACCAGTACCTGCGGAGAAAATCACTACATCTCCTTGGCTCAGGTAACGCATCGCATGTCTTCTGTCGTAGTGATCGACAACACCACTCATCGGTATAGAAGACATAACACGGGTTGCGATATTGGCGCGCTCGAGAGAGTCTCGCAGCGCGAGAGAATTCATAACAGTGGCCAACATACCCATGTGGTCACCTGTGACACGGTCTAACCCGTTAGCACTGAGTGCGGCGCCGCGAAACAAATTACCGCCGCCGATGACAATACCTACCTGCACCCCTATTCCAACTAACTGCCCTATTTCCAAAGACATTCTATCTAGCACTTTGGGATCTATGCCAAAGTTTTCTTCGCCCATGAGGGCTTCGCCACTCAATTTGAGAAGAATTCTTTTATACTGTGAGGGTTTATTACTAGGCGCTGTAGGCATCATTGCTCTCCAATCTAAATTATAAAATACAGATATGAAAAAGCGCATGTAACCACTGGCCACATGCGCTTCGCGTGCAACTAATTAGCCCTTGAGCTGTGCTGCAACTTCATCTGCAAAGTCGACAACTTCGACTTCAATGCCATCACCCACTTCTAGACGGATGAAAGACTGAACACTACCACCGGCAGCTTTAACCATATCGCCAACTTTTTGTTCAGGGTTCTTAACAAACGCCTGCTCTACCAAGCTATTCTCAGCCAGGAATTTAGCAATACGACCAACAACCATCTTCTCTGCGATTTCTGCAGGCTTGCTAGCCATATCAGGCTGAGCCAAGATGATGTCTTTTTCTTTCTGCACTTCTTCCTCAGGCATGTCATCTTTTGAGACAACACGTGGGTTTGTCGCAGAAACATGCATCGCAACATCTTTAGCAACTTCGGCATCTGCACCAGATACAGCAACGACAGCCGCGATGCGGTTGTTACTGTGTACATAGGCACTAACGCAATCGCCTTCGATGATAGAGATACGACGAAGACCGATATTTTCACCGATTTTCTGTACCAGCGCATCGCGCTTAGCAACCATCTCATCTGTCATCACAGCGGCAACGTCTGTTGTTTTAGCTGCAAAAGCTGCATCTGCAACGGCACCGGCAAACGCCAAGAAGCCTTCGTCGCGCGCGGCGAAGTCAGTTTCGGAGTTAACTTCGACAACAATGCCGTAAGTAGCATCGTCAGATACACGAGCGACAACAACACCATCGGCTGCAGTACGGCCAGCTTTCTTAGCGGCTTTCATACCTGATGACTTGCGCAACTCTTCAATTGCCTTTTCTACATCACCGTCAACAGCGGCCAGAGCTTTCTTACACTCCATCATGTCTAGACCTGTGCGATCACGTAATTCTTTAACTAACTTAGCTGAAACAGCTGCCATTTTCCTACCCCTTTGACTGTTACCAATCAAGATTCAAAAAAAGGGGAGCTCGGCTCCCCTTATCATTCAAATTTCTCTGTCAAATAGAGTTTTACTCTACTTCAACAAACTCGCTCTTATCGCCAGCGGCCACTTCAGAACCTTCAGCACAGGCACTAGCCATAGACTGAACATAAATCTGAATAGCGCGCAGCGCATCGTCGTTACCAGGAATAACGTAATCAACGCCATCTGGGTTGCTGTTTGTATCTACAACACCGATAACAGGGATACCTAGCTTGTTAGCTTCGTTGATAGCGATGCGCTCGTGGTCAACATCGATAACAAACAGTGCGTCTGGTAGACCACCCATTTCCTTGATACCACCGATAGAACGCTCTAGCTTGTCCATTTCACGCTGACGCATCAACGCTTCTTTTTTAGTAAGCTGAGCGAAAGTGCCATCATCTGCCTGACCTTCAAGATCGCGCAAACGGCGAATTGACTGGCGAATAGTCTTGTAGTTAGTCAGCATACCGCCCAACCAGCGGTGGTTGACGTAAGGCATACCTACACGCTGAGCTTCTTCTTTAACAATCTTGCTTGCAGCGCGCTTAGTGCCAACGAACAAAATCTTATTTTTGTTCTGCGCCATACCTTTAACAATACCAAGTGCATCGTTTAAAGCAGGAAGCGTCTGATCAAGGTTGATAATATGAATCTTGTTGCGCGCACCAAAGATGTACTGAGCCATTTTAGGGTTCCAGTAACGTGTTTGGTGACCGAAGTGTACACCTGCTTTAAGCAGGTCACGCATTGTGACTTGTGCCATGATAATTTCCTAAATTGTATTTGGGTTTAACCTCCATACACCCCATTGACCAACCGCAAAACACTTTTTGAGGCACCCGGACAATGTGTCGATGTATGTGTGATTTTTTTCTCGAGACTAGCCTATCTAATCTCGGGCGCACTTTATAACATAAAACCTTGGTAGACTGAAGGAAAAAAAGCTCCTCTGTCGTCCCTTTATTCGCTACAATACGGCCAATATTTTGCCCCGCGCCAGCGCCATATACTGGCATTCACTAATACTTGCACTGTGCGCACACTAGGGCCAACACTCACTACACAGGCTATTCATGACCATTATCATTAAAAACGCAGAACAGATCGAAAAAATGCGCATCGCCGGCAAACTAGCTGCCGAGGTGCTTGAGATGATTGAACCACACGTTGTACCCGGCGCAACAACTAACGAAATCAATCAAATTTGCCACGACTATATTGTCGATGTTCAAGGGGCGATTCCCGCGCCCCTGAATTACCATGGCTTTCCAAAGTCCATTTGCACCTCAGTCAACCAAGTTGTCTGCCACGGTATTCCAAACGACAAAGCACTCAAAAATGGCGACATGATCAATATCGATATCACTGTGATAAAGGATGGCTTTCACGGGGACACCAGCAAAATGTTTCATGTTGGCAAGCCACTGGCACACGCAAAGCGTCTGTGTGAGATCACTCAAGAATGCCTGTATAAAGCGATTGAACTGGTCAAGCCTGGCGCACACTTGGGCGATTTCGGCCAAGTCATCCAAAAACACGCTGAAAAGCATCACTACACTGTCGTTCGAGAATACTGCGGCCACGGCATTGGTGAAGGGTTTCACGAAGAGCCACAAGTACTGCATTACGGCAAAGCTGGCAGCGGTGTAAAAATTGAAGAGGGGATGATTTTTACTATCGAACCTATGATCAACGCCGGCAAGCGCCAAGTTAAGCTTTCCAAAAAAGATGGCTGGACCGTTGAAACGGCCGATCGCAGACTCTCTGCACAGTGGGAGCACACCCTGCTTGTAACAGCTACAGGTTGTGAGGTCCTCACTGCGCGCAGTGAAGAAAACTTCTAATACGCATTACACCACAGGTTCAATATGACTGCACAGGCTCAGCGCACTGTCGACACTGGCGATTTCTTTGATCTAGCCGCTTTCAAACAGGCACTGGGCAGCACACAAGCACCGATTGCCCTTTTCAAATCGGCGCTGTGTGAAATGTGCGAGCGCATGGATCAGAGCTTCAATGCTGGCGTCGCCATTGAGAAGCTGATCTACGGTCGCTCACAAGTGCTTGACCTACTACTGCAGCAGGCATGGTCTCTATTTAGCTGGCCGCCGAGTGAGCACATCGCACTCGTTGCTGTAGGCGGTTACGGTCGCGGCGAGCTACACCCACACTCTGATATAGATTTATTACTGCTCTTCGACAACGCAGAACCGAGTGATTATCAAGAGAGCATTAGCGGCTTTCTGACTCTGCTCTGGGATATCAAGCTCGATGTTGGCTCAAGTGTTCGCACTATCCAAGAGTGTTACGACCAATCGACTAACGACTTAACCATCGCCACCAACTTGATCGAGTCTCGTACCATTATTGGCGCTGAAACATTACGCCAGCAAATGTACGACCTCATCATTTCCGAACAGGCCTGGAGCGCCAAAGAGTTTTTGCAGGCAAAACTTGAAGAGCAGCGCCTGCGCCACAAGCGCACGAATAATACCGAATACAACCTCGAGCCCAACCTAAAAAGCTCGCCCGGGGGGCTACGCGACATTCAAACCATTGGCTGGGTGGCAAAGCGCTATTTTGGTGCGACCTTTATTCACGATCTAATGGAACAAGGTTTCATTACGCTCGATGAAATGGAGATTTTAAGTTCCGGCGAAAAATACCTGTGGAAAGTGCGCTATGCACTGCACATGATGAACAAAAAACGTGAGGACAGATTACTTTTCGATCACCAGCGCAGTTTGGCAGACTTCTTCGGTTATACCGATCAGCAAGGCAAGCTAGCGGTTGAGCAATTCATGGGGAAGTACTACCGCATCGCCATGCAAATGGCCGGCTTTAATGACTTACTATTACAGCATTTCGATGAAATCATCGACCCATCTCCCCAGCCTACCCGACCTCTCAATAGTCGCTTTCAAATTCGTGGGAACTCGATTGAAGTCACCCATGCAAAAGTCTTTCAATACCACCCGTTCGCACTCATGGAGCTGTTTGTCATTCTGGCACAGAACCGCAACCTTTCCGGTGTGCGCGCCTCGACAATCCGCCTGATCCGTGAACACTGGTATTTGATCGACGACAGCTTTCGCAGTGACATCCGCAACATTTCGCTGTTCATGGAGCTGATGCGCCAACAAGACGGGGTCTCTACAGAACTTAAGCGCATGATACGCTATGGTATTTTAGGACGTTATCTACCTGAGTTCGGCCGCATCGTAGGCCAGATGCAACACGACTTATTTCACATCTACACCGTAGATGCACACACTGTAAAGGTCATCCGCAAATGCCGTCAGTTCCGCCATATTGAACATCAAGAGCAGTTCCCGATTGCGCACCGCGTCGTCAACCAGCTGCCCAAAATTGAACTGCTCTACATCGCAGCGCTATATCACGATATCGCCAAGGGACGCGGCGGCGACCACTCTGTGCTAGGTGCCGAGGATGCACTACAGTTCTGCGAACGACACCGTCTAGGCAAATGGGATACACAACTGGTGGCTTGGCTTGTGCGCAACCACCTCTTAATGTCCATGACCGCCCAACGCAAAGATATTTCAGATCCAGATATTATTCACACCTTCGCAGAGCAAGTGCACAATGTCACTTACCTAGATTACCTCTATGTACTTACCGTTGCCGATATCAACGCCACCAACAACAACCTGTGGAATAATTGGCGCGCCTCTTTGATGCGCCAGCTGTACGGCGAAACTAAACTCGCGCTTAAGCGCGGCTTAGAAAACCCGGTAAACCGAGAAGACCTTATCGAGCAAGTGCAGAGTGAAGCGATAGAAATGCTAGCCCTGCAGCAGCCTGACTGCTCGCGCACCAGAGCATTTTGGGATGAGATAACTGATGAGTACTTTATCCACGAGAGCGCAAAGAATATCGCCTGGCACACCAACGCAGTGCTCAACCACCAAAGTAACACCCCGTTAGTACTGATCCAAAAAACGTCATTGCGCGCACATGAAGGCGCCTCAGAGATTTTTATCTACAGCAAGAATGCCGATGATTTATTTGCCGCAACAGTCGCCACCTTCGATCAGCTTTCTCTGAGCGTTCAAGATGCGCGCATCTATCAGAGCGAGGGTAACTTCACACTCAACACCTATACAGTGCTCTCTGCAGAAGAAAAATCACTCCCTGATGATGCAGCCACGCTCGACAAAGTAAAAAAGAAAATTATTCGCCAATTGTCATCACCTGAGCGCTTTTCATCGATCATCAAGCGCAGGGTAAGCCGTCAAATGAAGCTTTTTGCTATCCCCACTAAGGTTAACTTCAGCACTGATAGCAGTAGGCACTACACCCAAGTTGAAGTCATCTCACCGGACAGACCCGGCCTGCTCGCAATCATCGGCAGCGTCTTTAGCAAACACAAACTACACGTTCACAAAGCCAAGATTGCAATTGTGGGCGAACGTGTCGTCGACTTCTTTTACATTACCGATAGCGATGGCAAACTTATCAAAGACGAAGCGCTCATCGAAACGCTGCGAAGCCAAATCTGCAAGCGCCTAGATCAGCACATTGAAGTACAACACAGAGCCTATTAGTTCAAATGAGAGAAAGCATGGACAAACAG
>JBMZCU010000210.1:0-6032 GCA_049613705.1 Pseudomonadales bacterium
GACACTGACCTCGCTAAACGCTCTGGCGATATCTTCGCTAAAGCGCTCTTGAGGTACTTGGTAAGCATTAAAGCCGCTGCGATGCATGTAATCGAGGCGATCAAAAGCAACATCGCCGACAGCGCGTACTTGGCCTGCAAAACCAGCGCGAACAACTTGGCGTGCAATACTAAAGCCACGACCATCGCGCAACACGGGAAAATCAATCGCAACAACGGCCACTTTATCCAGCAGAGCTAACAGTGTCGCTAAATCATCATCGCCATTGACCAATACACCGCTGACATCCGCTAAATCGACTAACGCCTGCGCGTGCTCAAGGTAGCTTGCCAGGGGGTAAATCACTGGCTGCGTCTGGCTGGCCAGTACAAAGTCATCTTCACTGCCCAGGGTTAACCAATTGTCCTGACTAACTTCGCCATTAATGAGAAGTGGCATAAACATACTCCTTAAATGGTGCTACCCCAATTCTAGTGACGACTTCTTTGAATGACTCGTCTGCGTGGCGGTGCTGCACATAAACACTGATAATTTTTTCTACGGTATCGGCAACATCACTCGCAGGGATCGCCTTACCCATTGTCTGCCCAAGGGCCGCATCTTCTTTCGAGCTACCGCCCAAGGTGAACTGGTAGTAGTTCTCGCCCTTGCGATCAACCCCGAGAATCCCGATTTCGCCGACGTGGTGGTGACCACAGGCATTGATGCAACCAGACATATTGAGCTGGATATCACCAAGATCATAGAGATAATCCAGATCGTCGAACTTGCGGTTGATCTGCTCGGCAATTGGCAGTGTTTCAGCATTGGCCAAGGCGCAGAACTCATAGCCCGGGCAGCAGATCATATCTGTCAGTGTACCAATGTTTGGACGCGCCAAATTAGCCTCAGCCAACTTCTGCCACAGTGCGTACAAATCCGCTTTTTTAACATCGCTGAGCACGAGATTTTGATCGTGCGTTGAGCGGACCTCGCTGTAACTGTACTGATCGGCCAAATCGGCGACGAGATCCATCTGGCTATCGGTAATATCACCCGGTGGCAACAAGTGTGGCTTGAGTGACAGTACGACAATGCGGTAACCATCGACTTTGTGCTCTACCGTGTTGCGCTCATACCAAACTTTAAACGCTTGATCACGTGCAAATTCAGCGTCTAGATCAACTTGTGATGCCGCCTGTGAGTCGTACTCAAGCGGGGTAAAATAGGATTTAAATTTCGCAATTTCCGCCTGGCTAATGTGCAGCTCAGTATCTTTGGTGAAACTCTGCCACTCTTCCTCAACCCATTGCGAGAAAGTCTCAGCACCGACAGCATTAACGAGAATTTTAATCCGCGCTTTGTACTTGTTATCGCGACGACCGTTAAGGTTGTAAACACGCAACACCGCATCCAGGTATGAGCGCAAATGCTCGACCGGCAAGAAGGGTTTGATCACCTTACCGATAACCGGTGTGCGACCTAAGCCACCGCCTACTAGTACTTCAAAGCCTAACTCACCGGCATCGTTTTTAATCAGGTGCAAACCTACATCGTGAACCTGAGAGGCGGCGCGATCTTGCGGTCCACCTGTCACTGCGATTTTAAACTTGCGTGGCAAGTAGGCAAACTCAGGGTGCAGCGATGACCACTGACGAATAATTTCACAGTAGGGGCGCGGATCTTCGAGCTCATCTTTGTGCACACCCGCATAAGGGTCTGTCGTGGTGTTGCGGATACAGTTACCTGAGGTCTGGATAGCGTGCATCTGGACCTGCGCCAACTCAGCCAGAATATCGGGCACTTCTTCAAGCTTGGGCCAGTTGAACTGAATATTAGTACGCGTTGTAAAATGCGCGTAGTTGCGGTCATAGTCGCGTGAAATACTGGCCAGCGTGCGCAGCTGCTGGGAAGACATCAATCCGTAGGGGATCGCAACGCGCAGCATAGGCGCTTGTCGCTGGACATAGAGGCCGTTCATCAAGCGCAGCGCCAGGAATTCATCCTCTGGAAGCTCACCGCTCAAGAAGCGCTTGGTCTGGTCGCGATACTGCTCGACTCGCTGATCGACCAACTGTTGATCATCATTGTTATACTGGTACATTTTACCACCTACTTTGCGGCGTAACGCCGCTACACAGTTCAAAAGAGGGTGCTCAGTACACCCTTCTCAATTCGCAGCCACATGACAGTACCTCTAGTGGGCCTTAACTCATGCGGCGAAAATAAAATAGCCACCGATTCCAAGCAGCATTGTCGCTATGACTGGCTGCATCAAGGTTGATGACAATTTCGCGCCGTAGTAACTGCCAATGCTCACACCCGGAAGCGATCCCAAAAGCAGCCAAAACAGCAAACTAAAATCTATATTGCCCAAGCTGTAGTGCCCGTAACTTGCAAACCCCGTTAGCACTACCGCGTGAACTAAATCTGTACCGACCACACTGCGCATTGCCATGCGCGGGTAGCAGATAATCAAAAGCGCCGTTCCAAGCGCGCCCGCACCTACCGATGACAGCGTCACCAGCGCACCGAGCAACAATCCCATCATCACAGTTGCCAGTGCCCGCCAACGCGCCGCATTGGCCGATGTGGCAGCCGGTGGCAGGCGATCAACCCAGGCGAGTATTCGCCCCCTAAGCAAAACCGCCGCCGCCGTTAGCAAGAGCGATATACCCAATACGGTATTGATTAACGCTTCTAGGGCTTCAAAGTGCTCCAGCTGATTAATCATCAACCAGCTGCCCGGTAAGCTACCGGTAAGCATCAATCCCACCACTGGCCATTTGACCAAACCGCGCTTGGCGTAGTTGACGACACCTGCACCTTTTGTCACCGCTGCGTAGAGCAAGTCTGTGCTCACGGCAACCAACACAGGCACTTTAAACACCAAAATCAACAGCGGCGTCATGAGCGCCCCACCACCGATGCCAGTCAAACCAACCAGTACACCGACCGAAAAACCAGCCAGTGTGTACAAAATATTTAAATCCATAACGCGTTTATCTCAGTGCATTTTAACGGCAGCACGTTATAACTCAAAATAATTATTGATCATTTTATTATTCCTTAAAGAAATAAAAAATGAGAAGCAAGGATTTTGAAATAGCGCACCTCTAATAACAAAAAGGAATAATAAAATCTCCTTTTATTCTTTTTAATCAAAAACGAGTTTTGCAATAATTTCAACACTTGCTACAACAATTTTTTTACACGCCAGCCAACTGGAATCGTTATGACAGTATCCGATCGTCGCCTTACCCACTTAAAACAGCTTGAAGCTGAGAGCATCCAAATCATCAGAGAAGTCGCCGCTGAGTTTAACAACCCCGTTATGCTCTACTCGGTCGGCAAAGACTCCGCGGTGATGCTTCACCTAGCGCGCAAGGCCTTTTTTCCGGGCAACCCACCCTTTCCACTACTACACGTTGACACTACGTGGAAATTCAAGGAGATGATCGCTTTTCGCGACCAAATGGCGAAAGAAGCCGGCATGGAACTCTTGGTGCACATCAACCAAGAAGGGGTGGAAATGGACATCAATCCTTTCGTACACGGCTCTAAAGTGCACACTGATGTCATGAAGACACAGGGCCTTAAGCAGGCTCTGAATAAATACAAGTTTGATGCCGCCTTTGGCGGCGCACGTCGCGACGAAGAGAAGTCTCGCGCCAAAGAACGCATCTTTTCATTTCGCGATGAGAATCATCGCTGGGACCCTAAAAACCAGCGTCCAGAGCTGTGGAACATATACAACACCGCCGTTCACAAAGACGAAAGCATTCGCGTTTTTCCACTGTCAAACTGGACGGAGCTGGACATCTGGCAGTACATCTATCTCGAGAGTATCCCAATTGTCCCGCTCTATCTCTCCAAACCTCGCCCGGTCGTCGAGCGCGACGGCATGACTATTATGGTCGATGACGAGCGCCTGCCACTGGCACCTGGAGAAGAACCACAACTTAAGAACATTCGCTTTAGAACCCTAGGCTGCTACCCGCTGACAGGTGCTGTTGAATCTGAGGCTGACTCACTGCAGGAGATCATTCAAGAAATGCTGCTGACCAAAACCTCAGAGCGCCAAGGGCGCGCCATAGATCACGATGATGCAGGCTCCATGGAGCAAAAGAAGATGGAAGGTTACTTCTAACCTTTACGCAAAATATCTAACACAACTGTTTTTAAGCGAGCACAACATGAGCCACCAATCTGAACTAATCAGCCAAGATATCGAGCGCTATCTAAAGCAACACGAAAACAAGGAACTGCTGCGTCTACTCACCTGCGGCAGTGTCGACGATGGCAAATCCACTCTGATCGGGCGTTTGCTGCACGATTCAAAAATGATCTACGAAGACCAGCTAGCCGCCATTGAAAAAGACAATACTCGCGTCGGCAATGCCGGTGATGATCTAGATCTCGCCCTGCTCGTTGACGGCCTGCAGGCCGAGCGCGAGCAAGGTATTACGATCGATGTCGCCTATCGCTATTTTTCAACCGACAAGCGTAAGTTCATCATCGCAGATACGCCCGGCCACGAGCAGTATACTCGCAACATGGCCACAGGCGCCTCGAACTGTAACTTGGCCATTATTTTAGTCGATGCCCGCCACGGGGTGCAGGTGCAGACGCGCCGCCACAGCTTCATCGCATCACAATTGGGCATTGCACACACGATTGTCGCCATCAACAAAATGGACCTAGTGGATTTTAGCGAACAGCGCTACAACGAAATCGTTGCACAGTATCGCGCATTCGCCGCCGAGCTAAACTTAAACGACCTCCATTTTATTCCGCTGTCTGCCCTCAAAGGCGACAACGTCGTCAACCCCAGCGATAGCATGCCTTGGTATCGAGGCGAGCCACTGCTTAGCACCTTGGAAAACATTGAACTGGCCAGCGATGTCGACTTTGAAACGCTGCGTTTTCCAGTGCAGTACGTCAATCGCCCCAACTTAGATTTTCGCGGCTATTGCGGCACTTTAACCTCCGGGGTGGTTAGAAAAGGCGACCACATCACGGCCTACCCCTCCGGCAAGCAATCCAAAGTCGCCTCCATTGTGACTTTCGATGGCGAGCTCGAGGAGGCCTATCCCCCGATGTCAGTCACCCTGACACTTGAGGATGAAATCGACATTTCACGCGGCGACATCATCACCCATGCAACCGATGACAGCCAGATTGGCGATCGCTTCAAGGCCACACTCGTGTGGATGAGTGAAAAACCACTGAGTATCGGCAGCCGTTACGACGTCAAGCTACTGACAGGTCGCAGCAGTGCTAGCATCACTCACATCGAGCACAAGATAGATGTCAATACGCTGCAAAAACAACCCGGCCACTCACTGGCACTCAATGAAATCGCGCTGTGTGAGCTAAAGCTCGAGCGCCCTATCGTACTGGACACATACCGTGAGCTACCGGGGACGGGCTCATTCATCGTGGTTGACCGTCTCAGCAATGCCACTGTTGCCGCCGGTATGATCGAAGAGGGCAAGCAGCAAAACACCGCAAACGCACTCATCGATAGCCCCGCCTTTAGCGCAATCGAAAAAGCGGCGCGCTTTGGGCAACAACCTGCACACATCTGCCTTGAAGGTCTAAGCGATGAAGCCCTCAACACGGTACTTTTTTCACTGGAAAAAGCACTGATTGAATCTGGTCGCAGCGCTGCCGTCATCGCCCCTGGCAACCAGCCAGAGGTCGCATTTGTGCAACGGGAAACACTGCTGGCAAACGGCTTTTTAGTACTCACAGGAAAAACTGCGGAAAACCCTGATAAATACAGTTTCAACCTAGAGAATGAGACGCTAAATTCAGGACTAATTAACAGCTTGATGACACAATTAAAGCAGAAAAACCTGATATAATGGCCGCCGCGTAATCACAAGCCAAGCTGCGATTGCGCCTCAACCGAGGCTCAATCGCTTTTTTGTAATATAAACGCGATCAGACAGTTGCATATACGAGCAATATCGACTGCCAAGATAATTAAATGACCAAGCCTATGTGACAGATAGCAAACCGGAACGCACTCTAGATGAGCGATTTTT
>JBMZCU010000211.1:0-6027 GCA_049613705.1 Pseudomonadales bacterium
TTCAGTTTAAGTATGTTTGTTTCTACAAGTAGAAACTGCTCAAAACTCGCTAACTAATTACTTTCAATGACTGCCTATAAATAGACATTCGTAAAACGTATGTTTTTAAATGAATTCACTAGGTTGCTTGTCTTGACTACTCTCATCTGCCGAAACAGAATTGAGTTGCTTTAAAAGCTTTTGTAGCCAATGTCGACAAGCGCCCACACGAATTATCTGACCTAATTTTTAAAGAACGTTTTAAACGCTAACCGCGATGACTTGCGACTCCGTTTAAGTGAGGTGCGTATTATATATTCGCGATCCTCAGTGTCAATCTTTATTTTGTTTTTTGTTGTCTTTAATTTCCGTAGAACTCAAAGCAACACAAGACAAAGATCAACCGCTTAAATCTGAATTTTATTGTTTAGATTGAATAGCTTATAAAGCTTTTACAACATTCTAAACGATCCTGATTTAGCGTCTCGTTGCGGGTTACCCCGAAGCGAGGAGGCGAATTATACGCAGGATTGAGCGGACGTCAACGCTTTATTAAAAAAGAATGAAATTAATTTTTCAGGCTAGCGCTCAAACACTTTATAGCTAGCTGTAGCTAAAAATGGCATAGCTGCAGTATCTAGCGACAACTGATATCCTTGTTCAGATTCCATTCCGTTTTGGCGAGGTTAAGCATGTTTTTAAGTGGTTCAGTATCAGAAGTAGCACCACAGCTAGAGGCCATAGGTACGCCAGTCTCTATTTGGGAGCAGAATAAAAAGGGTAACTTCACCTTTATTAATGCTAACAACTTATTTAGCCAGATCCTTGATAGCAATATCACAGAACAACTGCAGTGCGACCTACACCGGGTATTGCCTCGCTATATTGTGCAGCAGGTCAAAGCATCTTTGCTCAAATGCATCCGCCATCAAGAATCCGCTGAAGATGAGATTGTCATCGAACGCCACGGCAAGGTCAGATGGTGGCGCTTTTTATACTCACCGCTAGTGTCCAGTGACGGCCAAGTGCAACGCGTGCTCAATACCTGTATTGATATCACTGAGAAAAAGCTATTAGAGCGTAATTTAGAAACGTCGATGAAGCGCTTCGAAGCTGTTATAAACTCAGCATACGATGGCATTATTAGTGTCGACAGTGACCAGAACATCAAGCTTTTCAATCAAGCTGCCGGTGACATGTTTGGCATTGACCCTGAGCAGGCCATTGGCCAACCTCTGTTAAACCTCATTCCCGGACGGTTTCGCCACAATCACAGTGATTATGTTTCAGGCTTTCGCGAATCACCGGTTATGTCTAGACCTATGCACACCCGCGCCTCAGTTTGTGGCTTGCGTAGCGATGGTACCGAGTTCCCACTAGAAATCACTATTTCTAAAATCCGGGTCGGCCAATTGACTGAAATGACCGCAGTTCTACGCGACATCTCTGAGCGAGCACACTTAATCGAGGAACTGCGCAGCGCTGCATCCATTGACCCGCTGACCGATATTTACAACCGCCGCTACTTTATCCAGCAATTAGAAAACGAACACAACCGCTGCCTGCGCTTTCAGCACTCCTTTTCTGTCGTGATGTTTGATTTAGATAACTTCAAGCAAATCAACGATAAGTACGGCCACAGCCAGGGGGATAACACACTGCTTCAAGTGGTCGATACAGTCACCAGTTGTGCTCGAGAAGTCGATGTTTTCGCACGCTGGGGTGGCGATGAGTTCATCATTTTACTCCCTGAAACAGACCTTGAGGGAGCATCGACGCTAGCGGAGTCAATCCGAGTAGAAGTAGAACAAAAACAAGCCGGTGAGGCCAGTCCCATTACCTTGAGCCTTGGGGTTGTGTGCAGTGATGGACGCAGCGACAGTAAGTGCGTCTTACAGCGCGTTGATGAACTCTTGTATAACTCAAAGAAACTTGGGCGAAACCGCGTCACTGCCGAGGCACTCTAAATACACCGCATCCTTCACTTAACATTCTTGGCACTAGCTTTTTCGTCAGCTGGTGCTTGCTTGCCTGCGCAAGCTTAGGCTACATTCGGTGGCATCGTTAACACAGAATACCCAAGGGAGCCGGCACATGGCACTAGAGAGATATGGCTTTATCGTAAAGAGCCCCGACTTAAATTTGTTCACTAACCACTCACAGATCGCCACTGACAACTTCAATATGATGGTCTGCGGCGTTCCCGACGGTGATCACGCCACTTATGCGGCGCAGGAAATGCTGACTAAAGATGTGCAGCTCATCGAAATGTGCGGCGCTTTCACCGCTGAGGAAGTCGAAAAAGTACGTGAGGCTGTACGTGATATAGTTCCCGTCGGCTTCGTCCAGTACACCGATCAAGAGCGCAACCGCATTAAAGAAGCACTCAGTAAGTAGCCTTATTTAGCGCCGGCTTATAGTGCCGGCGCCATTTCAACTGCTCGACACCAGCACCAAGCCAATCAACATCAAGCTGACTCCTTGAATTCTAGGCAGCGATAGTTTTTCCCTCAACCACAGTGCACCGATGGCCACTCCGATAGGAATACTCAATTGGCGCAGCGCCACAACGTAACTCACCTCTTCTACCATTGACATACTGACCAGCACCAGCAAGTAGGTAAGCATAATAAAAGTACCTGCCAACAGCGTAGGTTTAAGTTGCTTTGGCAGCGCGACAGACTCTCTAAAACCCCACTTCAAAATGGGTAGCATCCAAGCCACAATACTCACCCCCTGCAACACCACAAAGGTACTTCCCGCTGCAAACGGCTCCCACCCTAAGGCTCGCATATTCAAGATAGCGGCACTGTCGATCACTGAGTACCCTGCTGTCCCAAAGGCGGCCACCAGCGCCCAACCAACCCCTGCATTGAAGTAATTGCTGAGTTTCCAAGCGCTCCAACGTGTTAGCGGCAAAATCAAAGCGCCGACCACGATAAAGAGCATAGCGATAAGATCCAGCCCCGAGAGCGCGCTTCGCGAATAGATAAGCCACACCAGTACAGGCACCAGCATCACAGGGGTCGAGCGCGCCAGTGGATATACGAGCGAAAGGTCAGCTTTAGTATACGCTTTAGCTAAACCGGCCAAATAGAGCGCTTGAAAGCCGCCTGAAATGAATAGCAGCCACCAGAAACTTGCTGGCAACTCGAGAATATCCCGCCAGTGCGGCAACAACAGAGGACTAAACAGCAAAGTTCCCAGCGCAGTCGCCCAGATAAAAAACGCCGCGCTGGTAGCCGAGCGCTTACCGATAGAATTCCAGGTTGCGTGCATCACTGCGGAGATAACAACCAGTAATATCGCGAGTGTACTCAAGGCTTTTCACCGCGCGCGACGCGCTCGGCAATCTCCTTTAACACAGGTATGATACTGGCCACACTGTCGATGACATAGTGCGCACCGCTGCGTGAAAAATAACGGTGTGCACCTGCTCTGTGCTGCGATTTTTCTACATCACTAAGCGCATCCCAAACCGTTTCATTAAGCCCAACTGCGTTGCCACTAAGCGCTACGGCCACACTCCACATCCCCGCGTTGAGCCCCTCTTGCACACCTGGTAGCGTATCGTCTACTTTGACACAGTGCGCCAGCCTCTTTACCCCCAACTCCTCTGCATTGCGCAAGCTCATATAGGGGTAGGGACGCCCTCTAGACACCTCGGGCGCACAGACGACACTCTCGGGAGAGAAACCTTGCTCTGCCATGCGAGGTAAGAGCGACAAAATCATGTCGCGCGCATAGCCAGTGTTCGCTCCTAGAGAGACTGAGTGACTGCGCGTCCACTGCGCGAGTGCCGCGGTGCCTTCTATAAGTTGTGATCGCTCGGCGACGGCTGCAATTTGCAGCGGCAGGAACTCTTTGTACAGCCGATCGATATCGCGCTCATTCGGCGCGCGTTGATAGCGCACCTGCCACAGATTCTGCACTTCAGGTAACTGACACAATACAGCTATATGCTCGCGCTTTTCCGCCCCCATCGGCGCACGTATCTGCGCCTCACTCAACGACACGCCAGCACGCTCGAACAGTTCCTGAAAGCCCTGAATCGGGGCCTGTGATCCAAAATCCACGACAGTTCCCGCAAGATCGACGATCACGGCTTCTAGTCCATTCGCCCCAGCCTCATTCACTCGGCACTCTCCTATTACTTTAACTCGTCGAGAGTATAGCGTAGTAGAAGTGCCTCCGCATCTGGTATAGACCAATATAGCGTTTGATGTTTACGCCCGACGCCAGCGCTGCGTTTGCTGTACCAACTTAAAAGATAGCAACCAGTGCATACCTTTCACCGCCAGCGCTGTTCCCATCAAGAGCACTGCCATCGCCGCCGCCGGTGCAGTGTCCCCGGCTTCGTCCATGTTCATAATGGCGACGGAAGCGAGCGTAGTATCTGCCGAGTAGAGAAACACCACTGCCGACACTGTGGTCAGCGCATTGATAAATAAGTACATTGACACATCCAGCACCGTCGGCAAGCACAGCGGTAGTGTCACTCGCTTAAAGGTGACATAGAACGGCACTTTGAGCGATGCCGATACAGCCTCGAACTCACTATCTAACTGCTTCAAGCTCGTAGTACAAGTTAAGTGGCACACTGTGTAGAAGTGTATCAGGGTATTAATGACCAAAATTGTCAGCGTGGCGTACAAAAAGTTTAATGGGTTGCTCGGTGCATTGAAGAAAAAGATGTAGGCCAGCCCCAGCACTAAGCCTGGAATCGCCATCGGCAGCATCGCCAAAAAGTGCAATACGCGTCGCAGCAGCGGCAACGGCGTCAGCTTTTCATTGAGATAGGCCAGCGTAAAAATCAACACAGTGCCGAAGAGCGCCACCAGCGAAGCCATCATCAGTGAATTGCGATACGAGGCCCAACCGCCGCCATCCATCATATCAAACTGATAGTTGGCCAGAGAGAGGCTCAAATTATAAGGCCAAAAAGTCACCAGCGAGGCATAAATTGCCATCGCGATAACACCGAGCAAAAAAATACAGATGCAGGCGCAAATCGAAAACAGCGTAATGTCGCGCAGTGGATGAGGGGCACTTTTATACACACTGGCTCGGGCGTTTAACTGCGCACTCTGATGACGCTGCACCCGGCGTTCAACCCAAAAGGAAAGCAGCGCAGGCAGCAGCAAAATAACACTGACCACAGCACCCATCTCAAAGTTTTGCTGCCCGATAACTTGCTTGTAAATATCAGTTGCCAGCACGTTGTACTGACCACCGATAATCTTAGCCACTCCAAAGTCAGTCACTGCCAAAGTAAAACAAACAAAAACAGTATTGACCAAGCCGTATCGCACACCCGGCAGCGTCACAGTAAGAAATACGCGCCAAGGAGGTGTCTTTAGCGCACTGGCCGCTTCATAAAGCCGCGCATCACTGTTGCCAAAAGCGGCGACCAAAATCATCAATGCGTGTGGGAAGAGCCAAAAGCTCAACCCGAGCACTATACCAAATGGGCCGTAGATTGACTCCACTGGCAGCCAAGTTTTGAGTACCCCCTGATTGCCGAAGAGGTAAATTAAACTCAACGCGGGTAACAGCGATGGCGCGAACAGCGGCAGGTTAGCGATGAACTTGATTGGCTTCTTAGCCATCATCTGACTGCGGGTCAACGCGTAGGCGACAACGAATGCGCTACTGACAACAACGGCCGTGGTTGTACTGGCGATAAACAGCGAGTTGTAAATCGACTGGGACAGCGCGGGGTTGGAAAAATAGCTCGCAAAGTTGGCGAGGCCGACAAATTTTCCCTCTGCGTTCTGCAGACTCTTCTGCAACATCACTAGCAGTGGCAAGAACAGAAAGAGAGTGAGAAAAGCCGCTCCCAACCAGAGTAACGCCTGCTGTAGCAAACGCTCAGTATTCAAACCGCTGTGCACAGGCGCGGCCAGCGCGCGTGTATTCATTGCAGCGCCTCCTGTAGCAGAAGTGCTGGCTTACTCTCCTCAGGTACAACGCGCTCTAGCGCTGGCTGCTGCGGGTAAAAGTGCACATCTGCACGGGCAACACAAAGATCCACCCAAGAGCCGAGCT
>JBMZCU010000212.1:0-6006 GCA_049613705.1 Pseudomonadales bacterium
GTACGCTTTTCTCTGCTGGGGGCTGCTTTGCTCAATCTCTTTTTCTCATCTTTGGCGCGCGCGGGCAGCGGGCGCAGCTGCATTGTTAAACTGGCTGAATTTTACTAGAAAGCACGGCATAAGTATCCACTATTTTTTAGTATACAATTTGTATTCAATATAGTATTGTCGCTTCAACATCATCATAAATCACCGCTTTTCGCCTACAGCATATGCACTGTACGGCGCCAACTGAGGACAAAAAATGAAGTTTCAAGGAATTTACACGCCGCTAATCACCTCGTTTAATGAAGACGGCAGCATCGACTACGACAGCTGGAAGCAAGTGCTGGATAACCAAATCGACAACGGTGTTCACGGTTTGATTATCGGTGGCTCAACCGGTGAGTTTTACACAATGTCGAAAGAAGAGCGCCTAGCGCAGTTTGCCTTCGCCAATGACTACATCGCAGGGCGTGTGCCCTGGATTGCAGGTGTTAACGACATGGTTGCCACAGAAGCTTACGCACTGGCCAAGGCTGCCAAAGATGCCGGTGCCGATGCGATGCTTGTCGCTGCCCCTCCGTATTCTCTACCCGATGAAGAAGAGCTGGCACAGCACGTTATCCGCATCGACGAAGCGGCAGATTTACCCATTATCCTCTACAACTACCCAGGACGTACCGGTGTTGAGATGGGTACGCAGTTCATGGATGCTGTTGCCGATCGTAAAAACATTGTGGCGATCAAAGAGTCCAGTGGTGATGTGAATCGTATTCACCAGTTGACGATCGACTACCCGCAAGTGCAGCTCAGCGCAGGTGCTGAAGATCAAGTGCTCGAGTTTTTTGCCTGGGGTGCCCAGAGCTGGGTTTGCGCCTGCGCCAACATCTTCCCTAAAGCGTGTGTCGCTTTTTATGAAGCGTGTGTTGTCGAGAAGGATTTCGTGAAAGGGCAGCAATTCATGGCGACCTTGATGCCAGTGATGGAGCTGCTGGAGCAGAGTGGTAAGTTCGTCCAGTGCGTAAAGATGGGAGCCTCACTACAAGGTGTACCTACAGGGCCTGTTCGTCTGCCGATGCTCGCGCTGAACGATGAAATGTCGGCTCAAGTTAAAGCGGAAATCGAAAAGGCGGAGCAAAAGCTCAACCAGATTATGTCTGCCTAAAAAACACAGTTGAGGGAGAGAGTAATGTCAGAGCTATTAACCACAGAGCAGTACCACGAAATTGCCAGCAACTTGAAGTTGCCGACGCAAGCATTCATCAACGGCCAATATGTCGACCCTGTCGGCGGCGCTACTATGAGCAGTATCAATCCGGCCACGGGTGAAGAGCTGGCGCAAGTTGCCGCCTGTAAAGCGGAGGATGTCGATATTGCGGTGGCCAACGCCAAGGCCGTTTTTGAGGCGGGCACTTGGTCGCAGTTGCATCCGAGCGAGCGCAAAACTGCTATCGCCAAGCTTGCCAGCTTGATCGAGGAGAATGCTGAGGAGCTGGCAGTGATGGAAGCACTGGAGGCGGGTAAGCCGATTCACGAGTGTGTGATGACGGATCTACCTGAGACGGCGCACTGTATTGCCTGGCACGCTGAGGCGACTGATAAACTCTATGACCAACTCTCCCCCTCAGGTGGTGACGCCGTAGGTATGATAGTGCGCGAACCACTGGGTGTAGTGGCTTGTGTGCTACCGTGGAACTTCCCGTTGATGATGGTCGCCTGGAAGCTGGGGCCTGCATTGGCTGCGGGTAACTCTGTGATTATCAAACCTGCGGAAACCACTAGTATGACAACGCTGCGCGTAGCTGAGCTGGCTATCGAGGCGGGGATTCCGCCAGGCGTGCTCAATGTACTGCCGGGTCTTGGCCCCGATGTCGGTGAGCCGCTGGGCATGCATCAGGATGTGCAAGTGGTCTCTTTCACGGGATCAACCCTCACAGGACGCCGTTTCCTCGAGTACTCTGCTAAGAGTAACCTCAAGCGCATCGTGCTTGAGTGCGGTGGTAAGAGCCCGAGTGTGGTGTTAGGTGATGCGCAGAACTTGGATTCTGTCGCAGAGAATATCGTCAATGCGGCGCTGTGGAACATGGGGCAGAACTGCACCGCTAACTCGCGCATCATCATCCACAAGGATATCAAGGCGCAGTTGACCGAGAAAATTCTCGAGAAGATGGGTGACTGGAAGACAGGCGACCCGATGAATCCAGAGCACATGTTGGGCTCAATTATCAGCGAGGGTCAGTTCAACAAGATTATGGGCTATATCAATAGTGGTAAAGAACAGGGTGCCAAAGTGCTGGCAGGTGGCGCGTCGATTAAGATCAAAGAGGGCTTCTTTATCGCGCCGACGCTGTTCGACAATGTCACGCCTGAGATGACAATCGCCCAAGAGGAGATCTTTGGCCCCGTATTCTCGCTGATGCAGGCGGAGTCCGACGAGCACGCGCTAGAGCTTGCCAACGACACTTGCTACGGCTTGCAGGCATCGCTGTACACGGCGAACGTCACGCGCGCGCACAAGTTTGCGCGCAAGTTGCAAGCCGGTACGGTATCGGTCAATTGCTTTAGCGAGGGTGATATCAGTACCCCGTTTGGTGGCTTTAAGCTCTCTGGCTTCGGCGGTCGCGACAACTCGCTGCAAGCGCACGACCAGTACACAGATGTGAAGACCATCTGGGTTAGCTTGGAAGAGTAACTGCCCCTCACGCTTTTGGGGTTGTAAGTTACTCAGCCTCAAAAGCGCCTACCTTGCGATATACTTCCCTCTAGATCAGTGCCTAACGGGTACTAATAGACGAAAGTCTAAGTCGACTTTGTTGAATTAAATAGACGATCGGTCTATATTTGTAGTATGACAGTTCATACTCAAAAACGGCGTCGAGGGCGCCCGCCAAAATCACTCGATAGCCAGAGAGATACTCGCGCTGAGCTTATTCGCAGCGGGCTCGAGCACCTTACCGAAAGTGGCTTTATCGCCTCAGGGATCGACAAGATTCTAAAAAGTGTGGGAGTGCCCAAGGGATCGTTCTACTTCTACTTTTCCAGTAAAGAGGATTTCGGCCACGCGGTGATTGATAGCTATGCCAGCTACTTTGCAAACAAGCTTGATGCGGCACTGTTGGATGAATCTGAAGAGCCGCTGCAGCGCTTGCGAAACTTTGCAGAGAAGGCAAAGCAGGGGATGGAAAAGCACCAGTTTAGACGAGGATGTCTAGTCGGTAACTTAGGGCAAGAGGTCGATGTTTTGCCTGCCAGTTACCGCGCTAAACTCATCGACATATTCGCCTGCTGGGAGAGCAAAGTGAGCGCTTGTTTAGAACTGGCTCTGATGAGAGGGCAGTTGAATCGCCAAGTCGATTGCGCTCAGTTGGCGCAGCTGTTTTGGCTCAGTTGGGAAGGCGCTGTCAGCCGTGCGAAGCTGGAGCAAAGTGCTAAACCGCTTGATAATTGTATCGAGCATTTCCTCGAAGGCTTGACAAACACGGCACAGTAAATTGTGCGCTTTTGACCTAGCCAAATGCAGCTAGGTTTTTTTAACTAATTTAATAGACACTCGGTCTATATTTGGAGAGTATATGTTTAAAGGTATTCTCATCGAGAAAGACGAGCAGGGCTACAGGGCTGGCGTTCAAGATCTCAACGATAGCGTATTGATGGAAGGTGATGTCGACATTGATGTCGCCTACAGCACGCTCAATTACAAAGATGCGCTGGCGATAACGGGAAAAGGACCTGTGGTTCGCCAGTTCCCTATGATCCCTGGCATAGATTTAGTCGGCACAGTGACGGCTTGTTCTTCAGGGGCGTTTAACCCCGGTGATAAAGTGCTGTTGAACGGCTTCGGTGTCGGTGAGGTGCACTGCGGTGGTTTAGCACAAAAAGCGCGGCTCAAAAGCGACTGGTTGATTCCACTGCCAACAGGCTTGTCGGGGAAGCAGGCAATGGCAATTGGCACGGCGGGCTATACGGCGATGCTGTGCGTCACGGCACTTGAAAAGCACGGTGTTACTCCGCAGAGCGGCGAGATACTGGTGACAGGGGCGAGCGGTGGTGTAGGAAGCTATGCAATCGCATTGTTGGCAGTGTTGGGCTATAAGGTTGTCGCTTCTACAGGGCGGGTGGCCGAGGCTGAGTATTTAAGGTCACTCGGTGCGCTACAGGTGATTGATCGCGCTGAATTATCAGAGCCTGGGCGAGCGCTGGCGAAAGAGCGCTGGGCAGGTGTTATCGATTCGGTGGGCAGTCATACTTTGGTCAATGCCTGTGCGAGTACACAATACGGTGGGGTTGTTGCTGCCTGTGGCTTGGCGCAGGGGATGGAATTGCCGGGCACCGTAGCGCCTTTTATTCTGCGCGGTATCACTCTTGCGGGTATTGATAGTGTTATGCGTCCACGGGTAGATCGTATCGCCGCTTGGGAGCGACTGGCAGAGTTGGTATCTGCAGGTACCATTGACAGCGTCGCGGGAGAAGTTGGGTTGTCTAAAGCGCTGGACGCTGCGCAGTCTCTGCTGGATGGAAAGCTTCGCGGGCGTGTCGTTGTCGATGTTAATCACATATAGCAACCGGCTTAATCGGTGCGGCCAGCGCTGCGAGTGAGTATAGGAGGTACGCGGTGCAAGGTCAGACATTAAGCTGGGTGCAGAGTGAGCAGCAGTGGCGCGACGCCAAAGCGTTTTATGCGCACCACCATGCAGGGAGAGTGCTGCGTAAAGAGCGTATAGCAGTATTAATGAATGCTCGTGAGCAGTGGCTCGCCTGTGCAAGGTTGCGCACCGTCGGTGAGGTGCAGCTGCTCGTCGGCGTGTTAGTGGAAGCGGCTCTTCGCGGTCAGGGTGTGGCGGCAGCCTTACTTGAATCACTGCAGCCTATGTTTACTTCGCGCCAGAGCTATCTATTCTGCGAGCCTTCCCTCACAGCACTGTATCAAAGGCACGGCTTTGTCAGTTGTGAGCAACCTGCGCCCCCACTGGTTCCGCTACTGGCTCGTTATCGACGCCAGCAAAGCCTCGTGTGTATGCACTACCAAGGAAGCTTTGAGTGACGTCATAGGCGCACAGTACTAGCGCATCGCGACCTTAATCCACTAACACCACGATATCTTTGTAGCGCTTGGCCAGTGTCAATCCCTGTCGCTCAATTTCCTCACGGCTGAAGTACAGTGCCCCTGCTTTTTGGGTCTTGGGGAATATGCTTCGCGGCTCTACGCCTGTATCTAGCACTTCTTTGGCGATATTGCCCATATCCGTACCCATCATGGTGCCGCTGAGCTGTAATCCACCGATGAGCTTACCTTTACCAATTTGCTGAAAGTGTACGGTAAAGGGGGGGATAGGCGAGTTCTTCGAAATCCAGTTCGCCAGATCGACGGCGCTAACAGTACTGCCATCCTGTGCTTTAACTGCAAAGGCGCCGGCCAGCAAGACCAGGCCATAACCTTGCTCTTTTGCGGCGAGTATCTTTTCCTGCCAGGCTTGGAAGCTACTGTTTCTAAACACATCGACCTGCGCACCCATCACAGGGAAGTTGTCTTGGTTGTCTAAATCGACTTTAAAAAAGTGTTTAGCCGTTTGGCTATCATCCATCATCACCAAGAGCTTGCTCGTTTTGATGCCAAATACTTTAACCGCTTCTTGCAAGCTGCGCTTGATCAGCGGTCGCTCCAAAACTCCAGTGATATTATTCACTTTGAATAACCAGGGGTAGTCGTCGCGTAGGCTGGCGTTGATACCGCCAAAAATCACTGGGATAGACGGGTCGATGTAGCGACCGACTAGCTTAAGCGCATTGTCGTCTGAGACGAGTACCAAGCGCGGTTTGACCTCGTTTACGCGCTTGAGTGTACTGTCCGCGACAGCTTGAAATTCAGAGGGATCAATGTTTTTGGTGTCCATGAAGATTTCTTCATAATGGTACTGATCGCCCAGTACTTTCTTGATCCCGTCAGCCATGCTCATCACCCAGGAAAGGTCTGAAGAATAGCTGTGCACGATGATAATTTTTTCTTTGCTGGCAAAGGCGGCGCTC
>JBMZCU010000213.1:0-5999 GCA_049613705.1 Pseudomonadales bacterium
CGAAAATCGAAGCCTGTGCCTCCTGCGCGATGCCGGGACCGGTATCGCTGACACTGACCCGCAATTTTGGTGTGTCTTGATCGATAAGCTCAACCGCGATGCTGACCTTGCCGATATGGGTAAACTTAATCGCGTTATCGACCAGATTCATCAAGACTTGGCGCATCCTCAAAGGATCACCGTGTAACCAGCCGCTAAACCCGGGATCTAAGTGGTAATCCAGCTGTAAGGATTTTTTGCGCCCCTGTTGACCGAGCATTTCAAAAACCCGCTCAATCTGCTCGCACAAGTCGAAATCCACTTGTTCGAGCACCAACTTACCCCCCTCAAGTTTCGTGTAGTCGAGAACATCATCGACCACTTGCAAGAGAGATTTACCCGAACGGCTGACTGCTTCGACAAATTTGCACTGCTCTTCACTCAGCGCCGTACTTTGCAATAATTCGATCATCCCCAGGACACCGTTCATCGGAGTGCGTATCTCATGGCTGACGATCGCGACAAATTTCGCTTGTTCACGCGCTTTTTCCGTCGCCGCGCGCAACTGCTCTTGCAGTTGCAGCTCTCGCTCGCGCGCAATAGTGTCGCTGCACATCAAGGTCTGCTCAACTTGGGCGACTTCTGCAGCGCACAACACAGGCGCTGTCAGGGTGCGCCCCGACAACTTCACCAGCAACTGCTCAAGAGGGGCACAGCGCCGTCGCAACCACTGATCAAAAAACAGTGCAAACACTCCGAGCGCTGCCAGCGCAAAAACCAAAATACCCCACATGCGGTGTCTCAATTGCGCCAGTGGTAAGTGCATACTGCTTACACTTAGCAAGCTACCTTGATGGGTATGCTGTGCTTGCAAGCGCTGTAGAAAATAGAAGCGCCCGTTAAAGCAGAAATAACTCTGCTGCTCAGCATCTAGGTTAGACCTCACCGCCACCAGCTCCAGTGCCGTCGGGTTTGTCGGGGAGAAGCCCGCTTCGGCGAAGTGCTCACCAGAGGGCTGTATAAGTGCTGTGTATTCAACATCGGGCACCGTCATCACCTGATTGAGTAAGGTGCGTGCCGCACGGCTATCTCGCGTGTGCAAAATCTCGCTCGCCGCGCTGAAGCGCCCGCTATCGACAAGCCAGTGTCGCACATACTGTTCTGTCACTTTGTTGCGTTCGAGGTGGTAGTAAGTAAAAAGCAGCAGGCACAGCAAAGCTGCTGCCAGCCCGAGCGCCAAGCATAGAATTTGCCTGCGAAGTGATAGACCGCGTACTACCATACCCACTCAACCTCCTTGGAGAGGGTTCGCTACGTAAAGTGGAGGCAGCGCGTACGCGCCCCCAATTGATCAAAGTATAGTCAGCAAATTGCGAACCTGCCGTGAATAACCGCTGTTTTGGGGAAGTGCCAGTTATAAGGAAATAACATAAAACAGGGTGACAGCACGTGCTAAAAAAAGTGTAATGCCTTCAATGACAAGGCCTTTCCCTCCAAATCAAACAGAGAGAGACAGATGAACGTTTACGAAGACAATTCACTGGCGATCGGCAACACACCGCTAGTACGCCTGAAAAACTTAGCCCCCAACGCAAAACTCTACGCAAAAGTTGAATCGCGCAACCCCGCAGGTTCCATCAAGTGCCGTATCGGTGCGAGCATGGTGTGGGAAGCGGAAAAATCGGGCCAGCTCAAGCCCGGCATGACGCTGATCGAACCGACCAGCGGCAACACTGGCATCGCCCTGGCCTTTGTCGCAGCTTCACGCGGTTATTCACTGAAACTCACTATGCCCGCCTCGATGAGCTTAGAGCGTCGCAAGCTGATAAAGCTACTCGGCGCAGAAATTATCCTCACCGAGCCCGCCAAAGGCATGAAGGGCGCAATTGAAAAAGCGCAGGAGATTGTCGATCAAAACCCCGACAGCCACTTGATGCTGCAGCAGTTCCAAAACCCTGCTAACCCCGCTATTCACGTGCAAACCACTGGCCCCGAAATCTGGCGCGACACTGATGGCCAAGTTGACATCTTCGTCGCGGGTGTCGGCACTGGTGGCACCATCACAGGTGTATCGGACTACATCAAGAACACACAGGGCAAAACCATTACCAGTGTCGCTGTTGAGCCTACAGATTCTCCTATTATCAGCCAGACGCTAGCAGGTGAGGAAACTAAGCCCGCGCCACACAAGATTCAGGGCATTGGCGCAGGCTTCGTCCCCGCTAACTTGAATCTCGAGTTGGTCGATCAGGTCGAGCAGATAGACAACGACACTGCCATCAGCACCGCGCGCGAGCTGATGACCAAAGAGGGCATCCTGGCGGGTATCTCCTGTGGCGCTGCCACAGCTGCTGCACTGCGCGTTGCTCAGCAACCTGAAAACAAGGACAAGATGATAGTCGTCATCCTGCCAGACTCTGGCGAGCGCTACCTCTCCAGCGCGCTGTGCGAAGGTCTGTTCAGCGAAAACGAGAGCGTCCAGTAACGGGCACTTCTACGCTCTGCCACTGCCCGCGCGACGCTCGAGCTCAATCCAGCGCCGCGCGGTTATTCTCTCCACAAACACTCTCGGCTATACTGCGTCTTTTTTGTGCGGTACCAGCCCATGCAAACGTACTTTCTGCCCGTCGGGCTAGCCATCAGCCTGATCATCTCACTGCTTGTGCCCGCTGTCGGCACCTACTTCAAAGATTTGGGGCTGATCCCCTGGTGTGTCGCAGTGATTTTTTTCGTCAACGGCTACCAGACACAACTCAAAGAGCTACCCCGCGACAGTGCCTTTGCGCTCACCTTGGCACTCACGGCACTGCTGTGCTTAGTACTGGGCCCTTTGCTGGGATTGGCAACCTCTAAACTCCTGCTGCTGAGCCAGGGCCTGACCTTGGGGCTGTTGGTAAAATCCGCCGTACCCTCGACGCTCTCCACCTGCATTGTGATGACCAAACTGGCCAATGGTCGCGCCACTTGGGCGCTGATGATGACAGTGATCATCAATGTACTCGGGGTGTTCAGTGTCCCCTTTATGCTCGAGTACATTGCCGCCGATTCGCTGAGCTTCAGCATCGACTCTATCGCGCTGCTCAAGCAGCTGGTCATTTTGGTGCTCTGTCCATTCTTAGTGGGTTTCGCCGCCAGCAAATTAAATTTGATCTCGCCGCAGCACACCGTATTGCGCTATCTACCCTCGAGCTGTGTCATCGCCGCGGTGTGGTTTTCACTTTCAGCCTCGGCTGACATCCTCTACGAGATCGGTTTAGACTCGCTGCTGAAAATCGCCGCTGCCACTGTGATTGTGCACTTCGGCTTGATGTTTATCAGCATCGTCTGCGCCAAATACCTCCCCGTAGATAACGGCGCACGCATTGCCGTAGCACTCACCGCTTCGCAAAAAACCTTACCTGTGGCGGTCAGTGTACTGGCGGGATTGGGGCAGCCAGTGGGCGATGCCATCTTGTTCTGCGTGCTATTTCACTTTTTACAGCTCTTCAGCGATGCCGCGCTCCTGCCAAAGCTCAAGCGCTACTACGCGCTTTAAGCCTGCAGCAGCGCGTATTTTGCGCTATACTACGCGACCTTTTTGACTGCACAGGCTCCAACCAATGAAATTCACAGCTTTAGACTTAGATCCGCAAATTCAACGCGCACTCGAGCTTTGCGGCTACAGCGAAATGACAGCTGTGCAGCAAAAAGCCATCGTCCCTGCCAGACGCGGCAAAGACGTGCTCGCCAACGCCCAGACGGGCACAGGTAAAACCGCCGCTTTCGCCCTGCCGATGATTCAAAAGTTGCTCGATGACGACAGCGCAGTGCAACCTGGCTACTGCCGCGCGCTGATCCTGGCGCCGACGCGTGAACTCGCCGCACAGCTGCAGCAAAAAGTTGCCAGCTACGCCCAGTTCACTGAGCTCACCATAGGCGCTGTCACCGGCGGCAGCAGCTTGGACTCGCAGAGCGCCAAGCTAAAGCGCGGATTAGATATTCTGATCGCCACCCCGGGACGCCTGCTCGAGCACATCGTCAAGTGCAACATCAACTTGGCACAAGCTGAGACGGTAGTGCTCGATGAAGCCGATCGCATGCTCGATATGGGCTTTATCAGCGATGTCAGCAGCATCTTGCAGCGCACCGCCGATAAGCGCCAAACCATGCTCTTCTCTGCGACGCTTTCAAACGCCGTACAGCAATTGGCTGAGAAGATTCTGCACAACGCCACCCAAGTGCGCGCAGCTAGGCAAAACGACACCGTAGAACACGTGATCTACCCGGTCGAAGAAAAACGCAAAGCGGAGTTATTCGAAAAGCTGATCAAGGCGCAGAACTGGTTCCAAGTATTGGTCTTCACTAGCACTAAGGGACAGGCCGACGATTTAATGCGCCAGCTCAAGAAGAGCGGAATCGACAGCGGACTGTGCCACGGCGACAAGACACAGGGCTCGCGCAAGCGCGCGATCGCTGATTTTAAAGCGGCAAAAATTCAAGTGCTCGTCGCCACAGAGGTAGCGGCGCGCGGTCTTGATATTGAAGGGCTGGAGTACGTGGTCAACTACAACTTGCCCTACTTGGCCGAGGACTATGTGCACCGCATTGGGCGCACCGGCCGCGCCGGCAACAAAGGTACGGCGATCTCCTTTGTCAGCCGTGAGGAAGAGCGCGCACTGGCCAATATCGAAAAATTGATTGGCGGCCAGGTCAAGCGCATCTACGAGAAAGGGTTTGAGGTTTCAAACCGCGAGAATTTGCGCAAGAGTATCTCGAAAAAGAACCGTGCGGCGCCGAGCAACAAAGCCAGCCGCACTAAGATCAACCAGCACCAGAGCCCGCGCAAACGCCGCTAAAACCCTTAAAGTTGCTCCAGCCAGTCGATACTCGGCGCGAAGTAGGCATCGCCACTGAGCGCTTGAGTATAGGTCAGAATACTGTCTGCTTGGCCACTCTCAAGCCCTGTCACCATACTCTCCAGCATGCTATCGAAGTTGTCGCCGTTGCCACAGTAACTGGCAAACATCAGCCCACTGTCGTGTAGATCACCGTAGGGCAAGCTGTGGCGTAAAATCTCAATCGAGTTTCCAGCAGCGTCTTTGAGCGAGGTGCGTTTAGTGTGCGCGCTGGCATGTTTATCCGCCCCGGCGTACTCGATATTCTCTTCCTTAGTGCGGCCGTAGCTGTCCTCTTGGGATTTAACACTCTGCGCATTCCACGCCTCGAGATTGTGGCGATACTTTTGCGTGTGAATGTAGCTGCCACCGTTAAAAGGAGCATCGTCGCTAACCACGGCGACTTCCTCGCGATGGGTATCCTGCGGGTTTTCAGTGCCGTCGACAAAGCCTGTCAGGTCGCGGCTGTCGAGGTAGCGAAAACCGTGCACACTGTCGTCGAGCGTCAAAATATCGCTGAGCGCCGCATGCAGCTCGCAAGCCAACTTGTAGTTGAGATCATGACGTTCGCTGCGAATGTGCAGCAACAGATCTGCATTAGTCGCTGGCATCGCCAACTCGCCGGCGACCAGTGCCTTAAACGGCGTTAAATCCCGCGGCTTGGCCTCGGGCGAGAGCTGATCCCAAAGCTCGCTACCCAGCGCGGCTACAATGTGTAGCTGGGCCGCGGCTTGCTGTTGCGCGTAGTGCTGCTGTTTGGCGGGTATCTCGCGCAGCACCGCTTTGAGCGCTTCGAGCTGCGATTGTTCAAGCGCATCGAGCGCGCGATAACTGATAAATAGGGCGTGGGGGCTAGCCGCGGCTGTAATGCCGCTCTGATAGCGTGGCTGGCTCTGCTGCATACTCACTCCTGTGCAAATAATCAGTGCTGTCACCTATAAAAACAGCACTGATCCAATATCAAAACGTTGTTAAGGCGGTTCACCACAAGCGGTTTACTCGCCTCTCGCCACGGGCCTTGCAGCGTCGACAATCCACTCGCTCCAAGAGCCCACGTACAATTTAGACGGTGTGAATCCTGCGTGACACATCGCGAGAATATTGTGACACGCAGTGACACCGGAACCACACATCTGCGCGACATCT
>JBMZCU010000214.1:0-5994 GCA_049613705.1 Pseudomonadales bacterium
AAGCAGGCTGATGGAACACGCCAGATAAAGTACTCCCCTCTGATTGCCTGTATCACAGCAAAGCTATGACACGCCTCCAAAGCTCTATCCACAGACGAGCAATGCGCTAATTACCGTCAATAAAGCTGAGCTTCAGCGAACGCAGCATTGTAAAAATACTGCGCGCATTTCCCACTACCTTTATTCAACAGCACTCTAGCTTACCAGGTAAACACTCCTGCGAAGTGTTACTGTCAGCTATAGACGCTCTTTAACGTGCTCCGCAAATCCCGCGCCGGCCTCTAAGTAGAAGTTGTAGGTCGAGTCTATACCCATCTCGTCCAGCTCTTGCTGCTGATCTTGGTGGTTGGCAATTGCAGTTACTTTGCCTTTGAAACCCGCCGCCTGCAGCTGCTCCAGTGCCAGTAAGTTCTGGATGTGCTTAGGCATGGAGAGCATAATCGTCTCCACCTTGGAGTAGTTAATACGCTGCCAAAAATCCGGGTCAGTAGCATCCCCGGCAATCACCTTTCGCCCCTTGGCCACGTGTTTGGACACGCTCTCTAGAGATATATCGACGCCGGTGACTAAGCCGCCAAAGTCCTCGGCGATTTCATCGTAGGCGCCGGTACCGATACGCCCCATCCCAAAAATCAAGATTTTGGCTTCACCTAAATCCACCGACTGCTCTTCAGGTAGCAAGTGTCGCGGCTCGTAGCGCAGTAAGAAGTGTTCAATCCGCACGTAGATTTCGTTGGCAAAGCTATTAAGCGGCGATGCCAGAACAAAGGTAAACGACACAGCCAGCGCAATCACTGCCAGCCACTGCGGCGAGAGCCACTGATTCGTAGCCGCCAGTGCGCAGACAATTAGGCCAAACTCACTGTAATTACTCAGCGTAAACGCACTGAGTAACGAGGTGCGCGCGCGAAGCTTAAAGCCGTTGGTGCACAAGTAATAAAACAGAACTTTAGCGGGCAGCAACAGCACAAAGAGCAGAGAGATCGCCAGCGCTTCAATTGAGAGATGCGCATTGAGGCCAATGCTGAGAAAGAAACCAATCAGCATCAAATCCTTGAAGCTCAAGAGGGATTTTGCCAACTCACCTGCTTTCGCGTGCTTGGCGAAGAGCATACCGATAATCAGCGCCCCTAAATCCCCTTTAAGACCTGAAAACTCAAACGCCTGATAGCCGACCACCAGCGCGAAGAAAAAACCAAATAGAGGCAGCAGTTCACCGTGTTTTGAACGATCGAGAATCATGAAAAACAGCGGGCGAATCAAAGGTAGCAACAACACGAGGCCAATGGCCCAATAATTCGGCACCTTTCCCGTGCTGATCGCCAGAAAGATTACGGCAAAGATATCTTGCATGACCAAGATGCCAATAGAGACCTTGCCGTGCAGGCTGTTCATCTCACCGCGCTGCTCCAGCACTTTGACCGCAAAAACTGTACTCGAAAAGCTAAAGGCAAAACCGATAAGCGCAGCGGTTTGCCAGCTCAAATCAATAAACAGCGGCAGTCCAAAGGATGCAAAGAGCATTGAAATTATTGAGAAGAATGCACAGCTAATCACTATGTGCAGGCTCGCTGGCGCCCATACATGTATTTTGAGAAGGTTCTCCACCTTAAGCTTAAGGCCAATGCTAAAGAGCAGCAGCGTCACCCCTACTGCGGCAATATCCTCAAGCAGTGGTGTACTGCTATAACCGGCAAATTTGAGCGCAAAACCGGCAATCAAAAAGCCGATGAGAGGAGGGAGCTTGCACTGTTGCAAGATAAATCCGCAGCCGAAGGCGACGGCGAAGAACATCAATTCCATAGGCATCCATTTCGCGTTTGTTTTTCTGGCAGTAGTCACACGTCGAGTGTTATATCGGCACCCTGCGCTTTCTGCTTACATTTTTCCACTCACGTAAGCGCTCAAGTTAACACTTTTGAGCCTCGCGCTGCACGCAAAGAGCTTAGTTAATTGCAAAACACGGCGATATTATTCTGCAGGTCGTACACCTCATTGTGCTGCAAATTATAGGCAAAATTTGCGTACACTGTCTGCTCGATGACCTGTTGCACGTTCGTGGTCAAAGTGCCTATACGCACCTCATAGCGCTTTTGCGCTTCGAAGAGATCGATATAGACAATAACCGACCCCTCGACCTCTTTAAGCAGTTCTACTACCTCGCGCCGGGTCTTGGCACGAGATACATACTGCTCCAAATCAAACTCCTCCACCGCGCCCTTAGCAGGTATTAAGAGTTTGATATGACGCCCATTTTTATCTAGGTTTTTCAACTCAGCTATTTCGCTGACAAATGTTGGAATATTCCCGCGCTGCCCCTCGTAGAGCGAGCACTGAAAAGCTTGCGCCAGCGCCGGAAAAAAGCCAATGACACAGAGGGCGCACACTTTGAGGAAGTGACGCTTGAGTATCGAATCGATCAACATGAAAAACAACATCCTATATAACACTGGGGGCTCATTGCCGTCCGTAGTAAATTGCACACACTCCAGTTGCCCTTAGCAGTCCTTTAAGGCCTACAAATAATCCAACGGAGACTGCCCAAGCGATACGGTTATGATTGCCGTAAAGCCTCTTCTCTTAAAAATTGGCGAATAATCAAGCTAATCACTTACTCTGTGCCAACAGTCCGCGTGGCTTTCAGCACTGCTGAGGCCGTCAAGGTGACATCTCTGTCACTCAAATAGCAGAGCCTGGGACTAGCGCTTACCAATAAACACTTGTACATAAGAAAGCGCAATTAATAGCAGCACCCTTAATAGCCCTCTCTATGAATGTAAGCCCCTAAGGTGTACAGAATAATTCATGCGCGATGTTAGCGCGGATCACCGGGTAATCGCCCGCCTGCCATCGTGCTTTATAGGTAGAGAATCCCCTCAATCCTGAACGCCAGGGGCGCTCTTGGACTTATTCTCACCGTCCCTAAGGATTAGCCTGTCAATCACTGTAAAGGCATAATAAACAAAATGTTAACCCGAAACCACAGCTCAATAGTGCGCCGTCGCTCTTCTTTGGCAATTCTAGATTCAGCCCGCGTACGCTATACTGCTAGTCCCACCAGAGGGAACTGGGCGCTGCATCTTCGCTACGCCTTTTCAACTTTTGAATAGAGCGACATCATCTTGACCACCAAACCCGCACTGGGCAATAGCGAGTTCATCTGTCTTTTTGCCATGATCACCTCACTCACTGCGCTATCCATCGATACGATGCTACCTGCACTGCCGGCCATTGCCCAAGGTTTTGCCCTGGGTGATATTAAAGATACACAGCTGGTTATCAGCGCTCTGGTGCTGGGGATGGTCGGCGGTGAATTAATCTTCGGCCCGCTTTCCGACGCCTGCGGACGCAAATTCGCCATCCTTAGCGGCATGCTCGTTTTCATCGTCGGCTGCTTGATTTCGATGTTTGCCACCAGCTACGAGTGGATGCTCTTTGGCCGCGTTATTCAGGGGTTGGGGGTGTCGGGGCCCAAAATTGCCTCGCGCGCCCTCGTGCGAGATCAGTATGTGGGCGCCGCGATGGCGCGCATCATGTCATTTATCATGATGTTTTTTATTCTTGTGCCCATGCTGGCCCCAGCACTTGGCGCGCTGATTCTGTCCCTGGGTGACTGGCACGCTATCTTTTTGGCCTTTATTTGCATGACCTTAATCTGCGGTGTTTGGCTCGCCGTGCGACAACCCGAGACGCTGACTAAAGAGCGACGCATTCCGTTTAACCTCTCGCTGTTGATGCAAAACAGCAAGCGCATTCTGCGCCACCGCAGAGTGATGAGCTACGCCACGACAGCAGGCATCCTCTTTGGCGCGCTGCTGCTCTTTATCGGTATGTCGCAAGCGATCTTTGCCGATATTTACGCCATCGTCGACGACTTCCCGCTGTACTTTGCAATCCTGGCCTCAGGCGTCGGCTTGTCATCTTTTATCAACGGTAAACTGGTGATGCGCTTTGGTATGTATAAACTCTCGGTGATCGCTTTTTGCGCGATGACCCTCTTTAGCACAGCGCTGCTCGCGGTCAGTGCCGCGCACGCAGGCCACCCACCGCTACTGTGGTTCATGGGCCTGAGCTTCCTCTCTTTTTGCTGTGTGGGTATGCTCTTTGGCAACCTCAATGCTATGGCTATGGAATCCCTTGGCAAAACCGCAGGGCTGGGGGCCTCCATCATAGGCTCAGCTTCGAGCTTAGTGTCGGTCTTCTTTTCTGTTTCGCTGGGACGCTTCTATAACGAGACAAGTTACCCATTGGTCATAGGCTTCATCATCGCCGGTGTCATGGGCCTTACTTTAGTTATAAAAGCCCAGCGCTTACCAAGCGAGTTGTGAGATCAAAATATATGCATCGCATCCGATTTTTTCTAGCTAAATCAGCCAAGTTTGAGCTAACCTTAAACTTTTGAACCACTCGGGAACAGCCAATGTCAGTTATCGATCAAGCCTTTGCCCATCTCGTCGACCTCGTGGAGTACCTCGGCGGCGATAAGCGCATCAACATTACCTGCGCGGACGACCACTATCACTTTGGCGTCAAAAGTGACGGCACCCTGCTACGCTACTTAGATGAACAGGAAAAAGTAGGGCTGGAAACAGATATCGGCTTGATCAAAATGGCACTGTTTGAAGGCATGCAAGGTGCGGGCGCCATTATCGTGCGCCAGTACAACGCCTCAACAATTCAACTGGGGGAATTCACCGTCGTCATCGACCACGTCTGCGGTGCTCGCCTGGCCGAGAACGGCATTCGACCACTGAGCGGCGAAGAAATGCTCAAAGCTTATAAAACCGTACCCGAGGCAACACAGTTTATCGATATGCCAACACGCCACGCACTCAAGCAGCACTTCGCGAAACTGGATGATAGCACCGCTAACAAGAGCGAATAACTGGCAGGCTGTTTAAAAAGCTAAACACTGCTGCTCCGGCCCGCTAAGCGCTCCTTCTAACTCGAGCAACTTGCGCTTAGCTGGCAGACCTCCGGCATAGCCGACGAGCTTACCATCACTACCGATGATTCGGTGACAGGGCACCAAAATAGAAATCGCGTTAGCGCCATTGGCTGCCGCTGCAGCACGGACTTTTTTGGCATCTCCCAAGCGCTGTGCCAACGAGAGGTAGCTACAGGTTTCGCCATAATTTAACTGGCACAACTGCTGCCACACCTGACACTGAAAAGGGCTGCCAACAAACTGCAACGCCACATCAAAATGCTGCCTGTCACCGGCAAAATACTGCTGTAGCTCCTCTCGTGTCTGCGCCAATACAGAGCTATCACCGTCACTGTAGTTAGCTTGCAGAGCACTCTGCAATCTCTTGTCTACAGCGGCTCGCATTTTCCGGTAGCGCCAATCACACAGCACCAACTTCCCAGCATAACTGCCCATCAACAATTCACCGACAGGGCTTTTGTACGTTTGAACACGAATATTTTCTTGTGGCAAGGGCCAAATCCTCTCGATACACAGGCGCATTCAAAACAGGCGCAGTGTACAGTTTTTTGCTATAGTGGGCACTTTTTTACGGAGCCCCAACCATGCGCATTTGCGGTGTAGAACTAAAAGGTGCAGAGGCAATACTCTGCCTACTCGACTACGAACAAGGTGCCTTCAATGTTGCAACCTGTCGCCAGCGAGTTATCGCAGTCTCTAACTCAGAGAGCGCTCAGGCGATGCACGACTTTCGCTTCGCCTTCGACAAACTAGCCGAAGACTACAAAATAGATCAAGTCGTTATTTTGGAGCGCCCACAAAAAGGTAAATTTGCCGGCAGCGCCACCAGCTTTAAACTCGAGGCGTGCCTGCAGCTGAGTGCGCTTGCCGTGAGCTCACTGAGCAGTGTCGATATCAAAGAAATGTACAAGCGCAACCCGCTGAACGTTAAACCGGAAGATTTAGGGTTGAAAAAGTTTCAGGCACAAGCTTTTGCAGTGGCCTATGCAAAACACAACAAGATTATTTACGAAGCCTAATACATCACGCTTTTTATCTGTTGCCAA